>JBFMFJ010000125.1:0-9167 GCA_040752235.1 Candidatus Zixiibacteriota bacterium
GATACGATCGATGCGAAAAGTCCGCAGGTCATGGCGAAGATGGCAATAGCCGACGAAATAAAAGGCTTTCTCGATGAATATCAGGAAATACGGTTCGACCTCGCGCTCCATAATGCCGCTCTGGATTGAATTATATTTCAATTTGATCAAACGGTGTTTGCGGATTCCATCTTCCACTGCGGCATAAAAATCTTCATTGATATTGTCGCCCTGCGTTGACTTGACCTCGATACTTGTCGTCTCAGAAGTATATGACTTTCTCTCTCTGACGCTCGGTGAAAGACAGGCCTCGATTTTCATTCTAACCGATTTGATGAGTTTGCGGCGCCCTCCGCTGTGATATAACGGCGATGATTCCAGAGCCGTTTTAAGGGTCATATATTCATCAATATCGAAATTAAGAGGCGGGAGGAAATTCCCGCTGGCGTACTTATATCCGTTGTCATAATAAATCGGAATATTCGCTTCTGAGAGCGCGACGATATCACGATAGATAGTCCGCTCGGTGACATCGCATTCTCGGGCGAGCATTTCCGCATTTAGATTCTTACGGCTTCGAAGCAGATTCAGGATGTAAAGCAGCCGATCATATTTGGCCATCCCCATATCGTCATTTTAAAACGGAGTTATGCAAATGTCAATTATCAATTTACCGCAATAGACTGTGGGCATAGCCCCATAATTTTTATATAGGTGCGCCCCCATATATCAACACCCATCTGATTGTCATTCATGCCCTTGGGCCGGCCAAAAAAACGGGCATCCGCTTTGCTCCCATATAATCCAAAATGAATTAAGGACTTTTTGGGGGTCTTATGGAATATGTCGAAGAAATCGAAGAGAAACCGCTACCGGTAAGAAGAGAACGCGATAAACGGTCACGCCTGGCCGAGTCATTTATCTTTAAATATGGATTAAAGATTCTTCTCGGCTTTGTCGTTATCATTGTTTTCCTGACAACAGTCCAATGCAATATTGAAAAGCCCGAAGCGCCGACCTGGACAACTGATTTTACAATTCCCACTGTCAATCGTGTCTATATGATGCCGGAGATTCTCGATAAGATCGATGAGTCAACTCTTTCAATCGATTCATCCGGCGAAATCATGTTTTCGTACAGCCGTCAACTTGATACCATACGTGTCAATGAAGAATTAACGGCGCAACACCTGACGCAAACAGTATTCAACACGGTCGGTCAAATTACGGTTCATCCGCCCGACCCGGGATCGGCCACGGTCAATCTGTCAAATTATGTCATGCTGAGCGTGGATACAATACCGCCCAGTTCTTTCAGCGTATTGAACGATCTTCCGGCTTTGGACAAATTCGCCTGGGCCGATATTGCCGCCGGCGTTCTTTATGTGAAAGTAACCAATGATTTCGGGATTGATCTGGATACTGTCATTGTCGAGTTGATCGACCTCGTGTCATTCATGCATATCGCTACGCTGGCATTTCCTCCACCCGGGATTCCGGCCGGTAAAACGGATTCACTGGCGATCGGGCTTGGCGGAAAGAGAATATCCAATCTGCTCCGTCTGCAGTTTCATTGTCATACTCCCGGCGGCAGCATGTTGTCTCTGTCAGGAAGGACTCTGACATCCTCGGCAACAATTCCCGAGGATTGGACTGTTTCGGCGGCAAGAGCGGAGATTCCCAGTATAAGCAAATCTTTTTCCGCGACAGCCGAAATACCTTCATCGCAGACAATTGTGACTGCCGAGATATCCGCCGGCGAATTACGACTGATACTCAGTAACGGAACTACTGTAACAGCGGAAATTAATATATCGGTTCCCGATTTTCAGCTGCAGGGTGTTCCGATCAACGTCACTCGATTGGTGCCGGCCCATCAATCACAGGTCATAAATATTAATCTGGCCGGATATACATTTGAACCATCTGATTTAACCTATCCGCAGGAAATTGTAATCGACGCCTCGGCCTTAATAGATTCGACGGCCCCGAGCATGGTAGACATTTATAAGGATGACACTCTTAAAGGGATTGCCTACGTGTCCGACATTCAATTCGCCACCGTAACCGGCATAGCCGATTCGACCGAGGCCAGCTTCAGCGGCGTTTCGGCTGACCTGGATATCCCCAACGGATTTGATTCGGTTCAATTGGCTAATGCCACCCTGGTTCTTGAAATCGAAAGCGCCGTCAATTTCCCCGGCGGCTTTGCTATCAGTTTAAACGGAGATGAGGGGCAGTTGCTGCAGATGAGCGGCCTGATTCCATCGGGAGATCTGTTGAATCCGGTGACAGTGACATTTATTGATTCGGCGATTGCGGATTTTATGAATCCCATTCCGGCTCATATATCATTTAACGGATCGGCCTTCTTTGGTGACGGAGTAACCATCGGGACCATTACGGAAGAGACCTATCTGGTTCCGACTATTCATGTCACCTCTCCCCTTGAAATCATCCTGGACCATACTACCTTCAACGGCGACACGACATCCGAGGAAGTGGATCAGGAAGATATTGAACTTATCACCGATCATCTGGTAAGCGCCAGTTTCAATGCAAGTGTGACCAATCATCTGCCGCTTGGCGTTGAGATTGAGATATTCCTCGACAGTGATCCATCACGACTGAATGCGAATCAGGCCCAACTGGTGCTTGGCCCTGTCAGCGTCGCCGCCGGTTATGTCGGCGATGGTTCGGTCGTCCTGGAGCCGACTATTTCGGAAATATCAATCCCACTGGATAGTGCAGATATAAAAATCCTGGATAACCCGGTCGTATACTCGACACAGAAAATCGGCCTTAGCGGAAATGGTGATCAGCCGGTGAAAATACTGGCGACCGACTATATCGGTCTTACCGGCACGATCGTGGTGGACTACAAATTTAATGATGACTTTTAATGCTTCAATTTACAAGAGGAATACAGTACCGGAATCAAAATAAACCGGAGGCGAAAATGATGACTAAGATATTGATGATTATATTTGCTCTCTGCCTGATCGCAGTCGCGGCTGATGCCGGCGGTCTTTCCGCCGCGCGGGCGGTCGGTATGGGGGGAGCGCAGATGGGTCTGGCTAAAGGTGTCTATGCTCCTCTCTACAATCCGGCCAATATCGGGCTTTCCGAATATCGTGAAAACGGCATAGAACTGGCGGGAGCTGGTGTCCATATCATGAATAACAGTTTTACCCTGGCAGACTATAACGAATACACCGGGGCGATCCTGACCGACAATGACAAATCAGTTATTCTTGGCAAGATTCCGGCCGAAGGTCTCAAGATTTCGGCTGAAGCCGAAGCCGAAGCCATGTCGGTTTCTCTTGGCTCGATGGTGCTTTCTTTCAATGGTATCGCCGCCACCGAGGTAAATCTCGGCAAGGACGCCCTTAGATTATTTCTTGAAGGCAATGATCTTGATGAGGCTTTTACCCTTGAAGGTATGTACAGCGAGGCGATTGCCTATGGTTCGGTCGGCCTGTCATATGGTCTTCCCATTTATGTTTCGGGAACACGGCAGCTGGCAATAGGTGCAACCGCAAAATATATTCATGGATTCGCCTACGAAGAGGTGACGGAATTAACGGGTGAGGTGGTGACTCTTGCGGCCGGTTTCAGCGGTGAAGGGACCATGATTGCCCGGACCGCCCTCGGCGGCAGTGGTTATGGGCTTGATGTCGGCGCCGCGCTGAAATTGAATGACAGCTATGCCGCCGGTGTCAGCGTATCCAATATTCTCAGCAATGTCACCTGGAATAAAGATACTGAGGAGCATGGTTATCATTTCGAACTCGATACTCTTAATGCCGATTTGATCGAAGATGATTCGATTGACGTCTCCGAGGACTGGTCGAATCCGATCGAGGACTTCAGTTCCTCCCTTCCCAGTGTGCTGAAAGTGGGTGTGGCCAATATCGACGGCCGCTTCGTATGGGCGGTGGATTATATACAGGGATTCCGCCTGGCGGCCGGAGCCTCTTCCAAGCCGCGCATCGCCGCAGGCATTGAATACCGTCTGCTTAGTTTCCTCCCGGTACGCACCGGTTACTCACTGGGCGGCGGAAAGGGTTCCATTATTTCAGGGGGGCTCGGTCTGGATCTGTCTTTATTCCATCTGGATCTGGCCGTTTCCAACAACAGTACTTTGAATTTTGACAATACCAAAGGTTTGCATCTGGCACTTTCAACAGGGATACGCTTTTAAGTCAGGGAGGATATTCCATGAAGTCAATTCGAAGAGATGTGCAAAGATATATCGTGAACGCCATAATCTCAGCGGCAGCGATCGGTCTGGCCACAACTGCTGCGGCCATGCCGCCCAACCCGGAAACTCTTCAGCAACATCTTGACCAGGGTAAACCCCTTCCTTATTATCTGGAGAATCGTCCGGAATTGCTGGATCGGGGAATCGATACACCGTCGAAATTCTTTCCGACAGCCAAGTCAAATGTTACGGGCAGTTTCAAGGCTCTCGCCATACTCATTAAGTTTTCCGACAAGCCGGAATCGGTCGTCCCGGCCGAATTCGACACCCTGCTGTTTGTGAATCGCCAGGGGACAGTCCGCCACTATTACAATGAAGTATCGGGAAACCAGCTTGATATTGTCACCGTGAACCTGCCGTCATCAGTCGGCTGGACTATGGCCCCGCAGACTTATGACTATTACTGCAATGACCAGAATGGAACCGGCGAATATCCGCAAAATTCACAGAAATTATGCGAGGATGTCACCGCGCTGGTTAATCCTGTCGTTAATTTTTCGGACTATGATAATGACGGCGATAATTATGTCGATGCCGTTATTCTTATCCATACCGGCCCGGGCGCCGAATTTACGCATACCAGCACTGATATCTGGTCACATAAATGGTCGGTCTGGCCGCCAAAGCTTCTGGATGGTGTATATGTGTTCGATTACAGCATTCAGCCCGAGTACTGGAGTATTCCGGGAGATATAACATGCGGTGTTTTCTGCCATGAACTGGGGCATGTTTTCGGTTTGCCCGACCTGTATGATACCGATTACAGTTCCCGCGGTGTCGGCAAATGGTCTCTTATGAGTTATGGCAGCTGGTGCGGGCCGACCGGTCTGGGCGACTACCCGTCATGGCTTGATGCCTGGTCGCGCATCTATCTTGGATTTGAGTCGGCCGTGAACGTCTCCTCCAATATAAATGGCGCGGCGATCGAAAGTGTCGAAAGCGGCGGCAATATTTACCGGCTTTGGTCAAGCGGAGCCATGGGGAATGAATATTTCCTGGTAGAAAACCGGCAGAAGACAGGCTACGATACCTATCTCCCGGGTTCCGGCCTGCTGATTTGGCATGTCGATGCGACCGTTCTGAGCACCATAAATCCCAACGATGATGAGTGGTACCCCGGATATACCAGTAGCGGACATTACGGCGTTGCCCTGGAACAGGCCGACGGGCAGTTCCATCAGGAAAAGTACATTAATTCCGGTGACACCGGCGATCCTTTCCCGGGAACCAGCGCCAAAACCACATTCTCACCCATGTCGACACCCAATTCACTGTCTTATGCGGGCGAGAATACCTATGTCGTGGTAGACAACATTTCTTCATCATCAAGCGTTATGACGGCGGACCTTCAGGTCTCTTTTGCCAGTGATGTTGAGGAAACCAATGATGACATTCTGCCCGACAAAATCCGGATTGGCCAGAATTACCCCAATCCGTTCAATCCTGTTACGACTATCAGGCTGCAAACGGCTGTTTCAGGACAGACGACCGTGGTGGTATATGATATTCTGGGCCGCCGAATAGTTGAGTTGCTTGATTCATATCTGCCGGCCGGAATTATCGCCGACCTAACCTGGGATGGTCATGATCAAGAAGGTAATGAGGTGGCCTCCGGCGTCTATTTCTATGAAGTTGTTACTGAACAGGAACGAAACGTTGGGAAAATGACATTGATAAGATAAGGCCTTTGTTACGATGAAATCCGAATTCAGCTGAAAAAACGGCTGACAAACCAAGACCCCTTAGTGAACCTAAGGGGTCTCAATTTTTGGAATTGTTGCATCGAGCATACTTACGCTGTTTCTTCTACAACCGGACTGCTTCTTTTGTCACGCTTGTGTTTCATATAGCAGTGTTTGCAGCGCTTCGGGTCTTCCGTGTACCCTTTTTCAGCGAAGTATTCCTGTGCGTTGGCGGTGAAGACGAACTCCTGACCACACTCGACACAAATCAGGACTTTGGGTTCAAAACCAGAATCCATATTTCCCCCTCATCTTATTATTAAGCTAACTTCCCTGTTACCTCCGATGTGTATCGATCCGTAGTTTCAGGCGAAAAGTAAGTTAACAATAAATTAATATTGTTTTTAAATATTTTAGTCAAGCAAAAAAATCAACTAAATTGCCGTTTTGACTCTCGCCTCTCATTGAATAAAATAACTATACAATATGTACATATCCAGGATAAGTACACCAATACACGGCAGAATCGGTACCTTCAATATATTTTACGGGCCGGTGCCTCCGTTGGTTCCATAAAACGGCCGGACTCGGTCCGTTCATTTATATTCTATGGCCGATAGGCACACGGCGCATCGCCGCCGTGATAGAGATAATATATCAAATAAGAGACATCCAGAATATTCGGAGCGCCGCTGCAGTTGACATCGGCTACTCGAGTATCGTATTTCGGGGGTAAGCCGCTTCTGTACAGGTACTTTATCAGATAGGTAACATCAAGGATATTAACTTCTCCGGATCCGTCAACATCGCCGAAAGGATGGATCTCGGTGTTGAATACATAGTTATTATCATCCTGCCACTGGGAAACCACGCAAGGGATAAAAGACATCGAATCATAACGCAGAAAATCGTATATGCCGCAGTCGGTCCGGCCCATATAATCGACGGCACAGTCTATCGTTGCTTCATGTTGTTCCCCCTCGAAGACGACGTAAGAAAATCCCCAGGAAACAGTATTTTCACCGTCAAATTTCAGGACCAGGATACCATTCTCGGTGGTATCGGGATAAGCCATGATATAGTTACTGGCCAGCCCGTCAGGAGGTATAATCGGCGTCAGATTGGTAAACGGGCATTCCGTCGCAACCGGTGCAACCACGATTAACGGATAATCGGCGCCGTCTTCATGATATGCAGGATTATATCTGCTGCCGGTAAAATAATTCCACACCGCAAATTCAGGGAAAGCCGACTGCATATTTTTCCCGAAGGGATTGAGAGCCAGATTGACTGATGTCAACGGATTATTATATCTGGCGTATTCCCAGACTGACCTGATGATGCCAATGCCGTACCGTTTGGCCAGATATTCCGGCCAGACAAAAGTGCTATAATTGTGAAGCGCTGAAGGTATTACATTGGTATCGATGAGAAATGTATCGGGATAATTGAAAAAATACGGCAAATAGTAATAATGATCATTAACTTCATCAAAGACTTCATTTTCGAAAAAGACGGCACTGCCCTCAGTCCACCACAAATCGACCCCTGATTTATAGGCATAGGCTAATTGAGTAGCGTGAAAATATTCATGAGCACAGGTTACTTTCTGAGCGCCAATGACAGTCCCTTCAGGATCATCGTTAGGAAGGGCGAAGTTGAAAGTGTTATGTATTTTGATATATGAGCTGAAATCGCTCCAGGATGAATCACCGGCGGTTTCTCTGACAGTCGTCCCGTAATAATTTCCGATTCGAAGGATATAAATGTCATAGAGCGAATCCCCGTCTGAGGGCGGCGGGTAATAACCCAGATCATAGCGATAATATCGGTAGCTGCTGTCGGCATAGATGCCGACGCGCTCCACGAAATCGGGGACCTGATCGGCATCCGAATCCTCGGGCGGGACACCATTGAGGCCCTCAATGTCATAATGAATCGCAAATTTGCCGTCAGGCGAATAATAGACAGAGTCATTATCGGGACGGGCCAGCATAGCGGTCGCGGCCTCCTGCTGAGTCTCGGACATCAAATCCCAGTTGTCCAGAGCTTCATTGACAAATGGGGTTCCGCTTCGGATAACGCCGGGGGTCTCGGAACGATATTCATCGGGCAGTTTTTCCGGTTCAAAAACGGTTTGCAGATTGTAAAAAAGCCTGTCCCCGCCGGTAATTTGACCGGTGTTATAGGCTGCCTCAATCAAATCAACAGAGGCCTTCTGCCGATAATCGGTCCCAGAGTCAGTTCCGGTCGCAATTACGGGCAATATCAGGCAAATAAATCCTATAATAACCTTATAAAATCTGCCCACAGTATTCATAAGCTATTGTGCCTCATTTCCTTAACAGGTATGACAGTAGGTGAGGTAATCAGGTGTAAGCTTCCCTTTATCTAAATGTACATTCATTGTCTCTTTTGTCAAGCCAATTATATCTTATACGCTTAATTCTGCGCTATTTTATATATTGTCCCAGACCAAAGGAGACCTGCCACTCTCTTGTCTTTCCGGCGTAGGCAATGTCCAGACGCATAGTCTTGGAGTTGGTGACTCTTTCCACCCCGACGCGGAGGCCGATTCCTACCGACCACAGCAGGTCCTCAAATTTTAAATCTCTGTCATGCCACCAGCTTTTGCCAAAATCAAAAAACTGAACCGCCCCGAAATCAGCCGATAGAAATTCCAGTCCCGGGAAGAATCGATTTTCAATATTCCCCACCAGCCTCTTGCGCCCGGTCGAATAGTTTTTTCGATATCCGCGCACCCCGTTATTCTCTCCAAGGTACATTGTGGCCATATTATCTTCCCTGACATTCTCATCGTATCTCAGGCGAACCTGGGGGGTCAGCCACAATAATCCGTTGTTATAGTACCTTATCGAGAAATTTGTCAATTTCCTAAAGTACCTTCTTCCGTTAAACCAATAGTAGCGTTCGAAATTCAGGAAAAGCAAATTCGAGTGAAAATGCTTTGAATATTTTACCTGAAAAGCGGCGAAATCATATATTTTCCCCCCGTCGCTGTCATAATACCTTCCATAACTCGTCATGGCGCCATTTAGAAACAAAATATCTTCAATTCGATGAAAGTTGTTTATTCGAGTTGTCTTCAAGTATTCATGACTCCAGATACTAAGTTCCGGTATGACGGCATAATAGAGGCTGTCTTCGGGAAAGTGGACCGGTTCATCCTGGTCAAGAATTCTTTTTGAGACGACGCTTATATCGGTATAAATAAGCTGCAT
>JBFMFJ010000126.1:0-9068 GCA_040752235.1 Candidatus Zixiibacteriota bacterium
CAAGGGGAACGGCCATCTTATCAAACCGATCGGTTTGATAATCATGCGTATCTGGCCGATTCTCCTGGCCATTTTAATATATGCCGTGACCGGACTGGAGCTGCTCTGGTGTATTTTGATATCGCTGGTTTTATTGCTGGCCATTGAAAGACCGGCGTGGAAGGTTATGAAGGAGACCGGGAAGGAAGCGCTATCGCCGCGGTTGATTATTCTGGTTTTCGGGGTGCTGTCGTTCCAGGCGATGCTGGAGCTGACAGGCGCGGTGGGGTCGATTCCGAAACTGACCACCGAACTGGGGCTTCCGGCGGCACTGGTCATTATACTGGTTTCATTCGTATCGGGGCTTTTGACCGGCATTTTATTCGCTTTGGTGGGGCTGGCATACCCGCTTCTGGCCGGTTACCTTTATCAGCCCGATGCCAACCTGGCCAATATCTTTCTGGCCTTTATTTCAGGGTATGTCGGGATGATATTTTCGCCGACCCATTTTTGCCTGATTTTGACCAATGAGCATTACCGATCGAATCTTGGGCGGGTTTATCGGATTTTGACCGGTCCGTTATTGCTGCTCTTTCTGGCCGGATTTATCCTATATTTGATCGGTTATCCCTGGAATTTATTTTCCAGATAAAGAAATTTGTTGACTTTCAATAAGTTATAAATTTTATCGTATTTATTTATGGAACTTTTAAATATGCCGAATGTAATATTAGTAGCAAAGACAGGTGAACAGTGAAAGCAAAAGAGTCTGAAAAGCAGATAGATTACGACCTGATGGAAAGGATTCAGGGCGGGGACATGGTGGCGTTTAATACGCTGGTGGATCGTTATAAGGACAGGTTGATGAATATAATAATGAGAATGTTGCACAGTTCCGAAGAGGCGGAAGACATCGTTCAGGAGACCTTTTGCCGGGTTTACCAGCATCGGGATTCTTTCGATTTTCGCCACTGTTTTTCGACCTGGATTTACACCATCGCTTTGAATCTGGCCAGGAATGAATTAAGGAAGAGGAAACGGTTCAAATTCACGGATATTTTCGATATGCAGGGAAAGGAAGCGGAGATAGCGGTGGAGATGGAGCTTCCATCGAATCTTCCCAAGGCGATCGAGACCGCTTTGGAGAATATTCCGGAAAAATATCGGATGGCCTTTGTGTTAAGGGATATACAGGAGCTTCCTTATGAGGAAGTGGCCAAAATCATGAATATTCCGCTCGGTACAGTAAAATCGCGAGTGAACCGGGCGAGAGCAATGCTTCGAGAGAAATTGAGACCTAGAATGGAGGAATACAATGCGTTGTCGAAAGGTACGCTCCTACCTGTCAGCTTATTGTAACGATGAGTTGACAGGACGCCGGCAGGCATCTATCAGGGAGCATCTTGGACGATGCGCTGATTGTCGTCGCGAAGAGGCCTTTTTTCGCGAGTTGAACGGTTCTGTTAGTACATTGCCAAAATTAAGGGTAACGGATGATTTCAACACCAGGCTCCTGAACCGAATCGCGCAGGAACGGTTCAAGGAAACCCGAACAAAGGCCTTTTTCCCGAAAAGAGCCCCGGTTTTGGGGTGGGGAAGACTGGTTCCGGCGGTGGCTACGGTCTGTCTGGTATTGGCATTTGTATTTTCAGGCGGCCTGGGAATATTGGACAAACATGATCAACCGACCATGCTTGCCAACCAGGATCAGGGTAATCAGGACATGGACACGCTTTACAGAATTATCCAGCCGAATGAAGACCATGTTTTCACCGCGCACAGCACGAACTGGGCTTTCGAGAAACAGGTGGCCAAGGCCAATCGGATTCGCAATTTGATGAATCAGCTGGCCAGCCAGAGCAGTTTCGGAAACACGGCCCAGCTTGCCGGCAGCAGCTATTATAACGGCTATCGTCCAATGATGATTATACTGCCGTTAGACAGAAGGACGCCAAGCAGTACATACACTTCCCAGGGTGTTTTGACAGCAGAGGAGGCCCAATAATCCCAAAAGTTTTTTAATGGTTTTTCTTGTACTTCCGGCCGGGATAATGTTGCTCCTTTTATCCCGGCTTTTTTATGCCCGGGAAAGGCTAAAATCCGGAATAAAAGCTGACAGACGCCAATGCTGAGTTTTATGGCGTTTTAATATCAAAAAGATTATAATTAGCGACATGTTGAATGACCAGAAGCAAGATGACTTTCTGAAACACCTCGCAGGAGTTGTGGAGCATCGGCAGGTGCGGCTGATCTCGGTACTTTCGGCTGCCATTGCGGTCGGTTCGGCTGACTTTAGCGAGAGGATTATGCGATTCGTAAAGGAGGCCGGTATAAAACGCGAGGCAGTCTATGAGGCAGTTCTGCAAAGTTACCTTTTCCTGGGATTTCCGCGAATGATCGAGGCGGCACTGGTTTTCAATAAGATTTATGGTGATATGGAAAATGTCGGTACGGTCGAAAAAATATCCCGGAGTGAGGCGGAAAAGTGGCACCAGGATGGTATAAAATTATGCCGAAGAGTTTACGGCAAAAATTACGACCGGCTCGAAAAGCGGTTTCTGGCGGTTTCGCCGGAGGTGTTTCGATGGATGGTACTGGAGGGATACGGAAAGGTGCTCTCAAGGCCAGGCCTGAATCAGATCGAGCGGGAATTAGCCGAAGTTGCGGCGCTGATTGTCGATAAGAGAGAGCGACAGTTGATTTCGCATGTTTTGGGCAGTATCAATGTCGGCGCTCCCATGAACCTGATTGCCGCCGTCAATGATGATATAAGGCCGATTGCGGGTGATGATGCGTATTATATGGCGGCGGGAGTAATCTCAGGGATCGAGAAGAAAAATGAAGCTTAGATATAGAATATTATTGTCGATTCCGATTACGGCACTGGTATTTATCATTACCTTCTATCTGGCTGTTTTTCAATTCAACCTGATCGAATATCTGGTCAATCGCGAACTGGCCAATCGTATCGGCAATAATCTTCCCATGAGAGTCCGGATCGGCGATATTTCGGGAGATTATATTTCCAAATTATACCTGAAGGATATCTGGGTTATCTACGCGGACAGTCAGACGACTTACACGATGGCGCACATCCCGGAATTGTATGCCGAATATTCCGTGAGACAATTCTGGAAAGGGCATGTCAATTTCAGGAAGATATATATTGATTCGGCCGAATTTAACTTGAAGCAGTCATCCGATAAAAAGTGGCTGATTCCGCGGCCGCTGAAAGCCTCCCAGCAGAAACGGGATGTTATCGATTTCAATATCGAAGAGATCGGTCTGAATAATCTCGAGTTGAATCTGTTGCGTCCCGATGACAGCCTGGGTTTCAGCAACATTGTCCTCAAAGCATCAATAACCGGAAGCCAGAAAACTTATTCGGCACAAATACAGGGATTTAATTTCCGCTCATCCGATTCCCGTTTTAATCTGCTCTCCGCCGACGGTAATATCACCTTGACCGGGAACCAGTTGATGTTCCAGGATTTTCAGATTAAAACGGATTCTTCGGATGTTACACTCGGCGGATTGTTCGTAATCGACAAGAAGCTGCGGACCGAATTCGAAATGGACGCCCGAAAGCTGAATCTTCGCGAACTCTCACAATTCATCAGGGCCAAACTGGATGGCAACGTTACCGCCAGCGGCAAGCTTCATTACGTTGACGGCAGTATTGACGGGCAGGTTTTTGTCTCCGGCATGTTTATGAATCGCGAATTCGATTCTCTATTCGGCGTATTCTCAATGACTGATAACAAGCTACATTTCGACACCCTGCGGGGGACTATTCTCAATGGTTGTAATATCACCGGTAAGGGCGATATTGATTTTTCCGTAAAACCTGAAGAGTATGACCTTGTCGCCAGAGTCGGGCATTTCAATCTCAACAACCTTGTTTTTGACTCCTATCAATCCAATCTGAGCGGCGCTTTGAACCTGAATGGAAGAGGCTTAACCAATCGTGATATGGTCCTTGATATCGTTGTCAATCTGGATGAATCCTGGTTCGATGAATATCATGCTCACAAAATTATCGGCGATCTCATCATTACGACTGACAGCATCAGCCTTAAAGACAAATTCGCGATCAAATATCACGACAATACATTTATCGGTGGGGGCAGCCTTGATTATGACGGCCCTATCGCCGTGACGGGGACAGCCAGTTTCAATGACCTGTCCGTATTTAACGGCCAGACTTTTATTGAAGAAATGGGTGGTCGGGGTGATGCCGCCTTCGATGTTACCGGAAAGCTGGATAATCCCGATATCAGGGGATACTTCAAATCGGACTCGGTCTGGATATATGGGATACATTCAACTGAGGCGATAATAGATTTCGACATTACTCATTTTTTGTATGACCGTGAGGGATATGTCAACACGCATCTTTTCCGCGGTATGGCTTACGATGTTCCTTACGATACGATATTTTTGCGGATGCACCTTGATTCACAGTATGTTTTCATTGACAGTTCCAGGTTGTACAACGAGTACGCGGATCTGGGGGGTTACGGCACACTGGATTATTTGTCGTATCCGCAGCTTCTGACCATTGATGATGTCGCCGTCAATCTGATGGGGCTGCCGCTGCAAAACAAAGGTTTTGTACTGGTCGATATCGATTCCACCGGTTATGATATTAAAAATTGCCGGCTGGTGCGGCCGGTCGGATATATCGAAGGGAAGGGGCGAATCAACTATGATGAAAGCATGGATTTCAAATTATCCGGCGCCGGAATAGAAATCGAGCCCTGGATAAAGCTGATTAACAAGGATTATGATATTAAGGGATTAATCTCGGGTGAGATGAATCTCAATGGGACATTTCTCGCACCTGAGATAAAATTCACCGGTTCGATAGATACACTGACATATCAGGATCTCTGGCTTGGTGATATGTGCTCATGCTTTGAGTACAAAAATGAGTCGATCGCGGTCGACTCGATTGCCCTCCGAAGCGAAAAAGGATATTATAAGGCAACCGGGATATATCCAATCAATCTTTCTTTCTCAGAAGTGGATAACCGTTTTCCCGATCGTGAGCAGGATATAAGAATAACCGCATATGATGAAGAACTTAACCTGGTCAGCCGGATGATTTATGAAGTCGAAAGATTCACCGGCCGGTTCAACGCTGATTTCAGATTATCAGGGACGCCGCGAACCCCGCATTTTGACGGCAATGCCACCATAAGAAGCGGCGTGCTTAAGCCATACGATTTGGTGGATTCACTCCAGGAACTGTATGCCGATATCAAGATGATCAATCAGACTATTTATATTGACAGTGTATCGGCTTTATGCACGAACGGCAAGAAAAGCGGGACGGCCACGGCCCGCGGCGAAGTGATTATAAAATCGGTTGACGTATTCGATTATAATGTTGATGTTTCGATAGGGGATTTCCCTGTTAAATATGAACTGGGTGATATCGAGGCTCTTGTCGAGACGGCCAATTTCAAGATTCTTGGAGTCACCCCACCCATTATATACGGCGACATTAAAACCAAATCGGTCACCTACCGGGAGAATTTCGCAGAGGAAGACGAGGGCTGGATAGTGCTATCCACCTTTGAGGGCGAGCGTACCTGGGATTTGAATATAAACCTCGAATCGGTCTCGAACCTGTGGATTAAGAATGATGATATCGATGCGGAATTCGGCGGCAATCTAAATCTTATTCGCGAAGACGGTGTTTATCGTTTTATAGGCTCGATGGAAATCCTGCGCGGCAATGGTTTTCTCGCCGGACGCTCTTTCCGTATTGAACCCGGGGCTCTGATCAGCTATGAAGACATTGAGTACCCCAATCCCAATCTTGATATTTACGCCACGACGAAGATCCGGGGAATGGTACCGGATCAATCGGGCGAGGTATCATCAACCACCGATCTGGAATTGCGTATTCATGTGACCGGGACGCTCGATGAACCGAGTATCGCTACCGCCGAAGGCTCGCAATTCAGCACCGAGGAGCTTTTGACACTGCTGGTGCTTGACGACAATCAGCAGAATCCGGATGTCGGCAGTGTTTCCTCGACCGCATTCGGCTTTATGTCATCTCAGTTCGGTCGCATCGGAGCCAAGACTCTCGGCGTGGAAACATTTGAAATCGATCCTGTGTACGGCGATAAGGTGACGCCGCTCGGGACGAAACTAACACTTGGGGCTTATGCTCTGCCCAACCTGTATATATACAGCAGCCAGTATCTTTCGGATAATCCGGGTCTGGTCGGAGCCGGATTCGAGTACCGTTTGAAGAGATTCCTGCTCCTGGAAGGGCGCGGGAACGAGGGCGACCTGTATCAGTTGTTTTTGAATTTTTATTGGGACTATTGATTTGAGAACACTGTTCAGACTGTTATTGCTTTGCTTCCTGATCCTGCCCTGCGCCGACGCTTGGGCGCAATACAGCGATGAGCAAATGCTGAGCCGATGGCTCAGTAAAAAGCCCGTTATTGATTCCTTTGAGATTAAGATTGAGGGCAATGACAGCCTGATCCCACACAAAAGGATAAAGAGCAGTCTTTACTCCTATAAATCCGATATCCCATTGTTGAACCTGCTGAGTGCCATCCGGGGAGATCGCCGGCGGCGTGTCCAGCGCGAGACAATAATGCGCGATACCGCCGAGGTCAAGTATCTTTTTCTATCGGCCGGTTTTCTTGGAGTGAGAGTCAAGGAAAGCTTTGAGCCGTTGCTTCCCGATTCAAGCGCCCTGGTTAAAATAAATATCGAAACGGGTCGGAGATTCTTTTACGACACGGTCATGGTCGGCGGGACTTTCGAACCGAGACTCAGAGGGGATATTATAAAACAGATCCGACCGTTCAAAAGGAATAAACCAGTCGATCCATTTAAGCTCAAGCAGGCCGAGTACGATATCAAATCGGTCCTGGCCAATAATGGTTATCCATATGCCTCGATTGTATATAAAATCGATACTACCGAGGAAGATATCGGAACGGTCGTCAATTTCACAATTGATTCCGATTCACTGGTTCATTTTGGCGATGTCAAAATTGTCGGGGTCGATAAATTCGACACATCCCTGGTTGAACGCGAATTGACATTCAAAAAAGGTGACCTGTATCGCCGCGAGGATATAATCAAATCGCAAAAGCGGTTGCTGGAGACGGGATATTATTTCACATTGCGCCTGAACAGCACCGTTCAGGATACTTCATCGATGCAGGAACGGCTTAATCCCGACTTTCTGCTGGCTCTTAGAGAAAAGAAAGCGCAGCACATTTCGGTAAAGACCGGCGCCTCACAGGATTCACTCAAGGACCTGATCTGGTCGTTTACAGGGGCATGGAGCAAAAGAAATTTCCTCCGGTCCCGCTATCTTGAACTCAGCGCCACCTCATCATTCGTTATTTTCACCGAGTGGCGGTTGAAAGAGCACAATTATCGGGTTCGTATCACCGATCCCTGGTTTATGGGACTTCGCATGCCGCTGACGCTGACAGCTCAGGTGGAGCCGGGAGTACGATCGCTGGTCCAGCCGTACCGCAAGCAGACCTGGTATGTGTCGGCGACGACAACATGGAATATTACCGAGAAGTCAAAACTGATAACAGGTCTCCAGTATGAAAAGGTAAATATTTATGGCGTCAGTAAAGAGGCCGAGATACAAATCAAGGAGGAAGAAGGGATTAAAGTGCGCCGTAAGTTTTACTTTAATTATACCAGGGATTCCCGCAATAACATTTTTGTGCCTTCGCAAGGTTCGGTAACGGGGTTCCGGTTTGAGTATATCGGTGGATTTCTCGGGGGCGATGACTCGTTTTATCAACTGGAGTCGAGCTGGTCGCGATATCGAAAGATATGGCCGGGATGGATCGCCGCCACCAGAATCAAGGGCGGTTTTCTACAGGAAATAAAGGATTCTCCGGCCGTGCCGACCGACGATCGCTATTATATCGGCGGCGCCAATACGATCAGAGGTTTTCCTGAAAACGAACTGGGGCCGCGAACGGCGGCCGGGAATTTTACGGGCGCCGATATCATAATAATATTTAACCAGGAATTGCGGTTTCCGATTCTCGGCAAACTCTGGGGATCATTTTTCACAGATATCGGCAATGGCTATATTTATCGGGATGATATAAAATTCGAAAATCTGGCAGTTGCTTACGGCCTTGGTATTCAATTCGTATCTCCGGCCGGGCCGATCCGCCTCGATTATGCCCGGCATATAAGGTCCGAAGGAATCGAACCGGGCGACAAAATCCATTTTACGATTCTTTACGCTTTCTAAACCGCCTGCCGTATATATCTGAAGATAAACACCTTATGGTAATCTTGACAAAATAGAGACAACATATATATTATTTTCAAAGAAGCGGTTTAGACATAAGGATAGATAATTGAAACAAATATATCTCGACAATAACAGCACGACGCAACTGGATGATAGGGTATTGGAGGCGATGCTTCCATATCTCAAGGGTAAATACGGCAATCCCAGCTCGGTTCATAACTTCGGCCGCGAGACCAAAACGGCCATAGAGGAAGCGCGAGAGAAAATCGCCGATATTCTCGGGGCCGATCCATCGGAAATTTATTTCACATCGGGCGGAACAGAGTCCGATAATCTGGCCGTGATCGGAACCGCCTATTACAATGAGAAGAAAAAGAATCATGTCATCACTTCACGAATAGAACATCATGCGGTTCTCGAAGCGGTCAAATTTCTGCAGAAACGCGGATTCGGGGCGGATTATATTGGTACCGATAATGACGGCATCGTATCGGCCGAGGAATTGAAAGAAAAGGTTACCGAGAAAACATCCATAGTCTCCATAATGCATGCCAACAACGAAGTCGGGACGATACAGGATATCGCGGCGCTGGCGGAGATCGCCAAATCGAAGGGCGCCGTGTTTCATACCGATGCGGTGCAATCGGCGGGTAAAATTAAAGTGAATGTCGATGATTTGAACATTGACATGCTTTCGATGACGGCGCATAAGATGTACGGTCCCAAGGGAACGGGGATATTGTATATCCGCAAGGGATTCAAATTGACACCATTGTTCTACGGCGGGCATCATGAGAAAAAACGCCGGCCGGGC
>JBFMFJ010000127.1:0-9048 GCA_040752235.1 Candidatus Zixiibacteriota bacterium
GGTGTTAACCCGGCGTCTACGGGGCAAAAGCGATGTTATTTATAACGTCGCTTTTGTATTTATGCCGTCACCGCTTTCCGGCGACGATAAACAACAAAAATCGAAGAGGCAATCAGAATCAGCACAAGCGCTATTATTCCCCATTGAGTCAATGAAGGTACACGACAGGAACTGACAACGACTATTCCGGAAATACTAACGCTTCCGGAAGAAGTAAATTTAATCGTTTCCCATTCCGGCTGAGGAACATACGTGAAATTATAAACAGCCAATGAAGCTTCAATATAGGGCGCTCCCAGCAATGTTGCAGTTATGCCTGTAGAAACACCGCTGGCATCATATCCAATTGTGGCATCAAAATCGAGATCAACCAGTGCGCTACCGGTCAATGTGACTTTCAGATTTTTCCTGGCTTCCAGGACATAGAGGTTTTCAACGCCGATCCAGATCGATGACCCCGAATTTACATTGATTGTAGAGCCGGTATATGGTACCCATGGGGCACCGGTGAGCGGTGCATTACCCGGATCAGTTGTCGCAATGTAAATATCACCTATTTCTTTGTCTTGCGCTTGAGCCGAGATACCGGCAAAAGCAATCAACAACAATATAGCAAGTACATATTTACGCATAACAATACTTTCCTTTTAAAAGTGATTCATAAAACTAAATGTTATTTAAGAGAGCAATCACGGAAACGGGGGGCCGCGGACTTCCGGGACAAAGTTCAGGATTTTTGAATATCCGCATTTATGAAGTAAAATCCGCCAGGCAAATGCCTCGGCGGGAAAATCTTTTCGCGCTATCGTTGTCAGACCGGCGATTTTCTCTATCGCCAGTAACAGCAATGAATTGGCCAGGACAATAATAAACGATACTATGACAAAGCCGAATAATGTCGAGATCGCCCCGAATATTGGAACCGATAACGATATTCTGCCCAAAATTCCGGGCGTAATACCAAGACTGTCCAAACCGTAATCGAGAAATGCCCAGAACACCGCCAGAAATAATGGATTGAAACCGGACCGTTTCCTTATCCAGGCAGTTAGCCAGGATAGAATCAGGATTAAGACAAGACCGGCGGAAATCTTCAGAAATGTCAACAATGGGGCAGCCGGAATCGAATTAAGCGACACCGTGAGCAAATAGCAAAAGCCGAACAGGATTCCTGTTCGGACCGCTGAAAATTCCGACGCCCGGGATAATCTTACTATCAATGGGAGAAGCGCAACGAAGCAGAGGAACCAATAGCTGTCGAACAGATTGATAAACAGCAGAAGCAGCGCCGAACTGCCTCCATAGAGGAAGTCCTCCGCTAAATCAGAGAGTTTATTCGATGCTGTCCTTCGATTGTTGCTTATTGAAAAATATTTTGGTTTCTCAGGAATCAAATACTTCCCGAGCATTTGTCTCTCCCTCTATCCCCGGGTTCTTTCTCACCCGACCACGCTCGAATTAATGCCGGTCTCTCTCAGGCGGTATAAAGTGAGGTAGCCTATATAAAAACCGAATACTTGAGTAAACCAAAGAACTAAAAGCAAAACTTCCGATTAATAGTCCCGCGAATGTTGTTGAATTCTCACGTTGTTCGGACTATTATTAGACGGCATAAATTTAACAAATACATCCATGTTTGTCAAGGAGTATGTGAAAAAAATATTATTACCGGTCCGTTATATCGGAGCAGGGGAATCGGCGCCAAAACACAAAAATGGCGGCGCATAAACGCCGCCGTGTGGTATCAATTAAAATTTTGAAACAAGACAAGTCAGGGGTTATTTCTTTTCGGGATCTTTTACTTCCTCTTTTATCCCGGCAAGTCTTCGGGCCACTTCGACTTTGCCCTCCAGATCAGCCATGGCGCGGATAAACATTTTGGCGCCGTCGGGTGATCCGCCGCCGTGCATACAGCCCGGAACTCCCGCACCGATCGTTGACCATTCCACCAACCGGGCCGCCCTGGCCCTGGTATCCGCCGAATATTTCGCTTTCAGATATTTTTGAATTAATTGACCGTACTTTTTGGAGTTAAAATCCTTATAGGATGGCATACAACCGGTTTCGGCAATGCCGCCGGCGATATCCTGCGCGATACGAGATGTCTCATACGGCAAAGTCGCCACATGGACTTTATTCACATTTGAGAGTAGCGCATCACAGATCCATGCGCCGGAAGGATGTTTTTTGCCCATAGCCGCCGCCGCAATACCCATACCGAAAGTCGTCTCGTTATTGATGTGCATTTGAGTTATTTTATCGCTGAATACTTTTGAGTGCAGACCATTGGCGCGGGCCGTTAGAATAGCCGAACCGATTTTTATATCGCCCTGCCCGGCGACACATCCGCCGATCGCGGCCCGATACGGCCCGATAAAATACTTAACGGCATTCAGAGTAAAATCGCACTCACCATCCATGAAGACTCTCTCTTTGGGAACAAAGACATCTTCGAACAGCAGGAACGCCTGAGTTATGCCGCCGTCCTTGACCGGGCTGTCAAAACCTTCTTCATACTCTCTCATATCACTGGGGTGACGCGTTTCGACAATGGTCAGATTTTCGATATCGCGCGGGATGACGAATGATATGGCATAATCTTTATCCGCCTCGCGATAGGCCGACCCGGGCAAAACAAAAATCTCGTTAGCGGCCGCCACACCGCAGATCATCACTTTGGCGCCCCGGACAACAATGCCGTCATCACGCCTTTCGACCACCCTGAGATTCATATCGGGGTCATCCTGCATCGAGGGCGATTTGGTCCTGTCCCCTTTCGGATCGGTCAATGCTCCCGAGATGGTAATATCCCGGCTCTGCGCATCTTTCAACCACGCAAGAAACCGCCGGTGATAATCAGTCCCGAGTTTTTCATCCATCTCATAGGTCGTAATAAACATCGAATTGAGCGCACTCCAGCCGGCACAGCGCCCGCCGGTGCAGGTTCCGGTAAGATGGAACATATGCCGCTTCATGCGGCTGTTGGCATACATATCCTCGGGCGACATGATAATGGATAAATACCGGCTGATCGGCTCGCCGGTCAAATGCGAACTGGTCGTCAGGATTTCCTTCTCCTTCGGATCAGAAAGAACTCTAAAAGTCTTGCTGTGCCCTTCAACCGTATTTCGTGTCGCCGGATGCGTGACAACGTCTTCAATCAATTCATCGAACTTATAAATATTAGGCCGCATTTTTCGAAGCGACTCAATATATTCTTCATAGGTTTTTAATGCCATAATGGACTCCTGTCGAAAACCATAACACTATTTTATGTTGAAAAGAATATAATCTTAAATCAGATATATCGCAAGAGAACGAAATCAAAAGAACGAAAAAGTTGTTGTAGAATGACGGTCAACCGCCTTATCTTTATAAAAACACTGCCATTACTATGAATAAAAGTGCTTTTGTTTACAGCGTTGCGGCAATATTAATTTTAGTCATTCTCATATTCCATATTTCCCAGTACATTTTTCTGACTGATGATGCCTTTATCAGTTTCCGCTATGCCCGCAATATTGCCGACGGCCTGGGGCCGGTTTTCAATGCCGGCGAGCGCGTCGAGGGGTATACTAATTTCCTGTGGGTTATTATCCTGGCCATGTTCAGCCTTATCGGCATCGCACCTGAAACTATGGCAAAAATACTTAGTCTGTTTTTATCCGGGGCTTTATTTGGGCTGGTTTATTATTTTAACTGCCGGTATTTTTCACGATCGAAATACGATTTCTTTATTCTTATCGCGCCGCTGCTTCTTGCCCTCAATCGCACGTATGCTGTCTGGTCGACCGGCGGGCTGGAGACAAGGTTATTCACTCTATTGACATTTCTCGGCATGGCATTCACGGTTCGCGCAGGTGATAATAAAAGCGGCTCATTCGCCCCGGCCGCGCTCTTCTTCGCCCTGGCGGCTCTCACGCGCCCGGAAGGAATTCTTCTTTTCGCATCTTTTTTCGGCTATCAGATCCTGCTCAGGCTGATCAGGAAAGAATATTACGGCGATATCGCCAAAGCGGCTTTAATATTTATTATAATCGTCGGGGCGCATTTTATTTTTCGGTTGATTTATTACGGCTATCCTTTTCCCAACACATTTTACGCCAAAGTGACCGGCGCCTGGATCGAATCAGGCTTCTTATATATATTTTTGTTTATACATGAGTATGGGCTGTACCTTCTTCTGCCGCTGGTCTTATTTCTTTTTTCGAAAGTTTATGACAGGGGCAGACTCAGGACAATTTTCGATCTTCGAATCCCTTTTGTCCCCTATATACTCTATATAATCTATCTCGGCGGCGACCATTTCGAATACCGACCGCTTGATATTATTCTCCCGGTCATGGCTATTTCGATTCAGGAAGGATTCCGGGCAATGTGGTATAAAATTTCCGAATCACGCCTGAAATTTATAAGGCCGGTAGTCCCACTTTATGCGATCATCGCATTAATTCTGTACACATCATCGGCTCAGTTGTCGCACAGCAACTTCCCGGATAAATATAATTCCGCGATCGGAATGAAAGCTTCCGAGGCCGGCAGTTTTCTGCTGAATTTGCCCGGTTTGAAATCGTATCTCGGACTTTCGGATAAAATTCATGCCCGACTGGCTTCACAATTTGTCTGTATCAGGCAGGAAGAACATAAAATGGCTCTGGAGCAGGTCTTTATACCTCAGGCGCAATTGTACAATGAATTTATCGATAAGGGTTATATTGACAGGAATGAGATCATTTCATTGTGGTGCGTTGGGGCAATTCCATACTACACCGGATTGACCACCATTGATTACCTTGGTTTGACCGATGAACATGTGGCGCACCGCAAATTACCGGATATCCCCGCCAAACTTCTGCCTATCGATAAGCTAATGGCGCATCAAAAACGAGCTGATTATGAATACCTCAAAGAGAGAAAAGTCACATATATATCGGTTCGTCCCGCAATGTTTTTCTTTCCAATAAGTGACTTTTTCAACAATGGTATAATTATCGAGCAAAATATTCCGAAGTATGCATTTCTGGTTCCCATGGGTAATTATGCCTTCATGTTCAAGTCGACGCTTATTCCCGAATATTTTCAATACACTTTCGGATCAAAGGGGCTCGGCTTCTATTACCACACGAAAGAAGATACTATTCAATATTTCCCGGCCGCAGGCAAATAAAAAAGCCCCGCCTTTGACGGCGGGGCTTTATAACTTCCTGGCTTTACTTACGGTTTCAATATCAGATAAAAAGGCTTTGAACCGGAGTGCGCGGTCGTGGCATCGACAGCATCATTATTTGTCGCGGCTACGGCAATTTGGACCGAATCCAGACTGGATAGATTGACATCATCGGCATGGCCGGTATTCAGCGCCCTTGCCATAACCACTGTCCAGGACCAGCTGGTTACTTCGCCGGAACTATCAAAGTGAGATATGGCAGCTATATCCCAGACACTGCTTAAGGTCCGCGCTCCCGATTTATATATAGTCGAATCAATAGCATAACCGGGGATTCTGTCGCCGGTAGCCCAGCCGGGATTCAGAGGATTAAATGTTGCAGTATCTTCCAGATACAAGAACGGTTCGGTAAAATCAGGGCCATCGGTGTGCATCCAATAAGGATGCTTAGTTTGTGAATTCCAGTTTTCACGATACACATACATATTGGGTTGACGGGCATCAAGAAGCCGATCGGAATTGTTCCACCACTCATCTTCACCCATCCAGCCCGGCGAGGTTTTAGTGGCCAGCCATTTCCAGGCATCGGCATTACCGCCGCCGGTTGTATAATGCTCGGTCACATGACACATCGAGGCGCAGTCGGCCTTTTCGGTGCCGTTATTCTGGGCATCGAACAAAAATAATAATTTGTCTTCTCCCTCATAAGTATTTTGTTCGAAATTACCCTCAAGATTAGTCCTTCTTATATAATTTCCCCATATATTGGCATTGGCATCATGCCATTTGGCGCGGATATAAAGAATATTATTCTTTACTATGGCCTTGAGAATCATATTTTGTTTGCCAAGATTGGGATTAATACCATAGATAGTGGATCCGCCTATCTCTACCATGGCCGAGTCGACTCCGCTCCAGCCGACATTGACATCGGTCATTGATGGTTGGGCCAGCGTATCGGCGACCAGCCTGGTGACTGTTGGTGTACCATTGCCATCGGTACCGTTATCATCGCCGCCGCAGGCGATAAACAGAGTCAGTAAAATAATTAAAAATGGAATTGCTGCTTTTTTCATGATTCCTCCGGATGTTTCTGATCTTTTATACAACTTAATGGAAAGAATCGGCTGTGTCAATCCAATTATTTTTTTCGGAAGAACCTGTTTCCCCGGCGAACGAGGTTAACATGGATGTTATATGGCATAGACGATGAAAAAAATATCAGAGTTTTTTCAGGACAATCATGGTTAAATCATCATAGGTGTGATCCGATGCGGCGAATGACTTGATTTTCTGATAGATATGCCGGTGAATCTCACGGGCCTTCAAATCTTTAAACTCCAGAAGCGCCTCAACCAGATGCCCCTCCCCGAATTCCGCGCCATCCGGGTTGTTGACTTCGGTTACTCCGTCGGTATAAAAAACTATCGTGTCGCCGGATCGCAGGAAGATGGGCCGCTCTTCATATTTTGAATCCGGCATAATACCCATGGCCAGGCCGCCTTCGCGAAGGTACTCGATTGAGCCGTCATAACGCAGCAGGATCGGTCGATTATGCCCGCAGTTTGAAAACGTAAAGATGTTGTTTTTGGAATCAAGAACACCATAAAAAGCGGTGACATAATTCCCCTGCTCGACCGATTCATACATTAATGAATTGACCTTGGAGCAGATGGTGCGAATGGCATAATTATTCCTGATCTCCGCAATAAGTGAGGCCCGGAATGAAGCCATCAGCAGCGCCGCGGGAATTCCCTTGCCCGAAACATCGGCAATGGCTATCCCTGTTTGATTATCTATAATTTTTAAGAAATCGAAATAGTCGCCACCCACTTCGCCGGATGGTATGTTTATTCCGGAAACATCATAACCGGGAATAACAGGTTCTTTCTCGGGAAGAAATGTCAGCTGAATCTGGCGTGCAATATTCAACTGCTCCTGTATCCGCTGGCTTCTAATCATATTTTCATGCAGCGTCGCACGCTCGATTGAAATCGCGGCATGGCTGGCAAACGCGGTCAATAATTCGAGAGAATGTTTATCGTAATTGGCCGGACGATCCGATTCCAGATTCAGGACGCCCAGTATTCGCCCGTCGATTTTGATCGGCGCCACAATTTCTGATTTTGTTCGCGCAAGGGCACTGATATAACGATCATCCTTGGTGACATCCGGGACAATAACCGGTTCGCCTGTCCTGGCCACCCACCCTACCAATCCCTGGCCGATTTTCAGTTCCAGGTATTTATCATGATCGGGATCGTAACCATCCGAATAGATAGTGCTGACTTCACCTTTCGCCTCATTCAAAAGGAAGACTCCCCCGGCAGTATAGCCCACAACTTTTTTCAGAGAATCGAGAATCTGCTGGAGAACCTCATCGATATTCAGAGTACTTGAAAGCTTTTTACTGACTTCATACAAAAGCTGCTGTTCTACCGCCCGCCGGTTGGCCTCGCGGTACAGATTGGCATTATCGATAGCGACAGCAAACTGATTGGCCAGCCCAACGAGAGTATCCAAATCGATATCATCGAATTCCCCGCCAATCTTATTTACAGCTTCAATAACACCTATCATCTGTCCCCGGCCGATAAGCGGTACCGCCAGAACCGATCTGAATTTGATATTAAGAAATTCTTCAAGTCGCGGAGAAAAACGGGGGTCTTTCAAAACATCATGAACAACCTGCGGCTCCCGATTTTCCGCGACCCAGCCGATAATCCCCTCTCCCCGCTTCAACTTATAATATTGGACCTCTTCTTCCCCGGCTCGCAGAAAGCGGCCCCGGACTACCGGTTCATCTTTATCGAGACGGTATACCAGGGCGGCCACGGCATCGGTGGCTTTTATTGTCAACTCCAGCACCAGCTTCATCAACTCTTCATAATCCAGGGTCGAGGTAAGCATCCGCCCGGCGTGAAGCAGCATTTTTTCCATTTTCGTCTGTCGGCTCATTTTCGCAATCCTGTAAAATACTTCAAGTTAAATACGGCACTCAAAAAGTCAAGTAAAGTTATTTTTTCACTGGACATTGTATTATATATTATCGTCTTTATTATTGAGGGAGCAGGAGGGATTTCATGAGAACAATCAAAAAAACCACAATCATACTTGTTCTGATGACCATCGCCATATTTGCCGGGCCGGTGGAAGGAGCATATATACCCCAAAAGCCGCACTCCATAAATGCCTCTTACGGTTATGGCAACCTTATGGAAATGACATATTCCAGTGCCACACACGCCTTTTCCCTTGGTTATATTTATCAGCTTAACAAACATCACTTTTTTGGAATCACAACCGGTATGAACATTTACAATCATGGTTCAATGGCTATACCGGCTGTCGCGGGCGCCTGGGGAGAAACCGACTACCGGATGTATATGTTCGCCCCATATATGGGACTCAGCGAGGATTTTTCAAAAATTATAACCAGTGAAATATCCTTCGGGCCGGGATATTATGTCTTAAGAAGAAATGTCAAAACCGGTAATTATATTACCGGCGTCAGCGATGAGGAAACCACTAATTATGATGCCATCGGCGCTTATTTCGGCATCAGGCTGGATGCCAGATTGAGCCCCGGATTCGGTGCCGGCCTTGTGCTCAATGGTTATTTCCCCTTCTTCGATCTTATCAGCGACGGAAGTATCGCTGCGCCGGATGTCTCCGATGATTTCAAGGATCTGGTGCCGATGTTCTATTTGAGTTTTTATCTCTAATCGTTAAAGCCACAAATTCCTGTCCAGCGAGCGATAATGAATTGCCTCGGCAATATGAGTCGTTTCGATATTGTCATTTTCATCGAGATCGGCAATAGTCCGAGCGACCTTCAATATGCGGTCATAGGCGCGCGCCGATAAACCCTGCTTGGTGAT
>JBFMFJ010000128.1:0-8997 GCA_040752235.1 Candidatus Zixiibacteriota bacterium
TTCGACAGTCGGCCGACTGGACAATTATCTCGGCGCCCCCGTTTCATACGCCTTTCAATGGAATATAAAATACTCAGGGAGGAGATACCGGCAGCAGGCTGATTCCAGCACACTGGAGCGGGCCATATATAATGATTCTCGGGCGGTTTTTAAGGCGGAAGCCTCGGGAACAGCCTTTGACTTTATAGGTGCCTATTTGTCCGGTTCAATATTTGATATCGAAAGTTCCGAAAAACCGCTGCCGGCCTCGGAAATGATTCTCTTTGGAGGGCCGGGTACACTGCGCGGCTATCGCAATGATCAATTCTCGGCAGAAAGGCTGGTTTTGTCAACTTCCGAGATAAGATTTTTCTTTTCCCGAGGTGACTATATTTATCCTTTTGCCGACGGTGCCTATTATGAAAGATATGTCGCCGGGCAGAATGGCGAGTATGTCAAGGATGATGATGTTAAATTCGGATATGGCCTGGGGATCAAGCTGACCTCGGGCAGCCGTGATCTCAGGTTGGAATTTTCATGGGCCGAAAACGCCCGATTCAGCGAACCTCGTCTGATTGTCTCCCTGACGGGACAGTTTTAATCATTGACTATCAGGCGCCTCCTGCTTATTGTGCACAGGTGCAAAAGCTCATTTCTATTCTTCGACTAATCCGATTTCACAACTGCCTTCTGGCCGGTGCCGCGGTTTGGGCCGGTGCCTATATGACATTAATCCCGAATGAAGAATTCAAGCTTTACCTGGCATCGCTGGCCATTGCACTATCTTGCGGTGCGGGAAATGCCTTTAACGATTATCGGGACTTGGAAGCCGATCGCGTGAATCATGCGAAACGCCCGCTGCCATCCGGCAGATTACTACCATATATTGCCCTGCTTACAACAGGTGTGATGGCATTGTTTTCGGTTGTTATAGCCATATTTGTCAGTCCCGTCTTTCTTTGCGCCGTGCTGGCACTGAACCTGCTTTTAATCTTTTACAGCATGAGCCTTAAAGCGGTGCCTTTTCTGGGAAATTTGGCTGTGGCAGCCGCCGGGGCATCACCTTTTATTATCGGTGCGATACCATCAGGAAAGGCGGCCCTGATGATGTTCCCCGGTGTCTGGATACCGGCCCTTTTTGCATTTCTTTTTCACCTGGGTCGGGAAATAGTGAAGGACTGCTCTGATCTGGGTGGCGATGCGAGAGGAAACAAAAAATCCGTTCCATCACAATTTTCGGTGAAAGTAACTCTGGGATTGGTGACAGCTATTTTGGGCCTGTTGGTAATCTTGACAATTGTGCCAATCTATTTTAAATGGTATAATTCAATTTTTGGATTTATTGCAGTACTTCTGGTGGATATTCCCCTGGTACTGGCAACCTCTTATTTATGGATATCGAAAAGAGAGAGGAAATTCGCGCTGGTTGGGAGTTTTTATAAGTTATTGATGCTTTTAGGATTAATTGCCTTCATAGCGGGCAAAAATTTGTAATTTTTTGAAACCGACAAAAACTGTTTTAGTATAAGATAAATTGTAACGAAATGTAAGCTTTGACAGTTTAAATTCAGGCTTGCTGCTATATGATTAAAAATTCAGGAAATGACAGACTTATAACGCTTTTTCTTATTCTTGGAGCCGTGCTGTTGACCGGATCGGCGGTTGCCTCAGAAATCAGCCTGACCGGAAGCGTCGACAAGACCGACATAGCCTTCGAGGACAGCGTTACTCTCACTGTTGAAATCAAATGGCTCGGCGACATAACCGCTTACAATTTCCAGGTGCTGCCGCTTCCGGAATGCGAGAATCTGAAAGTTGCCGGAACCAGTTCTTCGATTTCAAGCAGGACCAGCGAGGGGCAGGGGATTACGGTCAGGACATTTACTTATGTACTAAGGCCGACTCAGGCGGGCATCGCGACAATTGAACCGGTCACTATTGATTATACATCCCTGCCCGATTCCACGACGGGGCAATTGGCAACGCAGCAGTTTAAGGTTCTTATTGCGGCTCCGGTACTGAGGGGCAATGAGACCAATCTGCCCTGGTTTGCCAAAATTCTGATTCTACTGGCGGCCCTGGTCGTAATCGGCGGCGTAATTTTAATCATTATTATAAAGAAGCATTCAGCACCACCCGAACCCCGGATTACCCCTGTGCAGAAATTCCTGGAGGAACTGGGTATTATCAAGAAAGATTTTGCCAATGATCGCAAGCAGTTTTTCACGCGGCTGCATAAGTTATTGGTAATTTTCCTGGAGACCAATTACGGGCTAAGCTTATCGGGCCAGACAACGCAATTGATTTTGAAAAATATGGAGTCGGTGGAAGCGCCCGCGGAGATGAAAGAAAAAATCGGTCAGTGGCTGATGCATGCCGACAAAGAGAAATTCGCACCGGGAGCAGGTTCGCCGGGCGATGTTATCAGGCTGGCGACTGAGATTGAAGAATTATTCAGAAAACAAATGATGCAATAAATTGGAGGCAAAATGAACAAGGACATTGAGCAGATTCAGGCGATTGTCGAAAAGGAATCGGTGTTTGTCGAAAAATTGCTTTCACAAATCAGCCATGTTATTGTCGGGCAGAAATACATGGTGGAAAGGCTGTTGATCGGCATTCTGGCCGACGGCCATGTACTGCTGGAAGGTGTTCCCGGTCTGGCGAAAACGCTTTCGGTAAAAACCCTTTCCGACGCCATTGATACCAAATTTCGGCGCATACAATTTACTCCGGATCTGCTTCCTGCCGATCTTATCGGGACCATGATCTATAATCCGCAGAAAGCCGAATTCTCCGTGAAAAAGGGCCCGATTTTTTCGAATATCATCCTGGCCGATGAAATCAACCGTGCTCCGGCCAAGGTGCAGTCGGCGCTGCTGGAAGCGATGCAGGAGCGGCAGGTCACTATCGGTGACAGCACCCATAAACTGGATGAGCCTTTTCTGGTTCTGGCCACCCAGAATCCGATCGAGCAGGAAGGTACATATCCGCTGCCGGAGGCGCAGGTCGACCGATTCATGCTCAAATTGAGAATCACCTACCCATCTCCATCGGAAGAACGCGACATAATGGACAGGATGACCACCGGTAAACCGATTGCGGTTGACAAGGTCATCACGCCCCAGGATATCGTCAATGCCCGGAAAATCATTTCCGAAATATATGTCGATGACAAGGTCAAGGAGTACATCCTGAATATCGTCTTTGCCACGCGCGAGCCGGAAAAATACGGGCTGGCCTCGATAAAGGATTTCATCAACTACGGTGCTTCGCCGCGTGCCACCATCTATTTGAATCTGGCGGCCAAGGCGCATGCCTTTCTCAGAGGACGGGGCTACATTACTCCCGAGGACATCAAGGCTATCGGGCCGGATGTCCTGAGACATCGAATAATCGTTACCTATGAAGCAGAAGCCGAGGAAAAGACCTCGGACGATATCGTGCAACAGTTGTTCGATACCATTGAAGTGCCATAAGCCGGAGCGGTTGCCGTGGACCAGAAAGATCTTTTCAAGAAAATCAGGCGTATAGAAATCCGAACCAGAAGACTGGTAAACGATCTCTTTTCAGGTGAATACCACTCCACCTTCAAAGGGCAGGGGATGGAATTCGAAGAGGTGCGGCAATACCAGCCGGGTGATGATATCCGACTGATTGACTGGAATGTGACGGCGAGGACCGGTTATCCGCATGTCAAAAAATTCCGAGAGGAACGCGAATTGTCGGTGATATTCCTGGTGGATGCCTCTTCATCGGGCGCCTTCGGTACAAGGGAGCGTTTCAAGGCCGATACTGCCGCCGAACTTTGCGCGGTGCTTTCTTTCTCGGCGGTCAAGAACAACGATAAGGTCGGGATGATTATCTTTACCGATAAGATTGAAAAATTCATTCCGCCCAAGAAAGGGAGATCGCACGTTCTTCGGCTGGTGCGCGAAATCCTTCATTTCGAGCCTGAAGGGACCATGACGGACATCTCAGGAGCTCTCGAATATTTCAATCGCGTTATAAAGAAAAAGTCGGTGGTGTTTTTAATTTCGGATTTTCTGTCGGAGGATTACCTGACACCTCTTCGTATCGCCAACCGCAAACATGATGTGATAGCATTGAAGATTTCCGATCCGCGCGAACTGCAGTTTGAGAATGTCGGGTTGATTGAACTGGAGGATGCCGAGACGGGGGAGACAATCCTGATTGATACCGCCTCCGAGGCTTTCCGCCGGGATTTTGCGGTGCAGGCGGAGCGGGATAATTTCGGTCTGAAACGGACATTGAAATTGATGAATCTCGATTTTATACAGATCATCACCAATCAGTCGTACATCCTGCCTTTAATAAACTTTTTTAAGATGAGGGAGAAACGACATTAAGAACGAGGCATTGTTATGGCTAATGAAAAATCATCATTATCGATAATCACGCTGGTCCTGACGTTTTTGATCTTCTCTCTGCTGGTTTATCTGGCGTTCTTCCAGTCCGGAAACGGATCGAAAAGCGACTACAGTAAGGAAAAGAATCTGGCGGGAGAACTGACCGACAACAATTTATATAAGGCGGCGATCGCCGAATATGAAGACATCCTGGACGACCATTCTCTTGATACCGAAACACGTGCCAATCTCAATTATCTCATTGCCAAAATATATTTCGACGACATCCGGGATTATGAAAATGCCGCCGCCTATTATGTCAAGGCCCGCGCTCTGAATCCACAGGGGAGTTTTTATACCGAAGCCGGGAAGAATCTGGTCGCTTCATTGGAAAAGATGGGGCGGATTGTCGACGCCAAGCGCGAACTTGATAAAAGCACCAATGTCGATTCAGTTTATGCAGCTCATGAGGGTGACAAGATGGTGGCCAAAATCGGCGATGTGCCGGTCTTCCTGTCGCAATTGAATGATGAAATACAGAATCTCCCTCCTGATATGCAAAAGCAGTTCGCCGGCAAAGAAGGCAAACAGCAGTTCCTGAAGCAGTATGTCGGAATGGAATTGATGTATCGCGCTGCCATACGCGAAGGGATGGAAGCTGACCCGGAAATCGCCAGGAAGAAAGAAATGCTCGAAAAGCAGCTCCTTATTGAAAAATATGCGGTGGAAAAAGTCATGCCGCAGATAAATATCGATACCGCCGACATGAAAAACTACTATGAGGCAAACAAGAAAAGCAAATTCGAAGGCAAGCCGTACGATGAGGTGAAAACTCAGGTCCTGATGAGTTATCAGCAGGAAAAGGCACAGCAGGCCTTCGGCGAATATGTGGCCAAATTGTCGGCGGCCGAGAATGTTCGATTATTTGAGGAGAATATAAAATAGCCATGCGCGGGTATTATAAGATAATACTTCTTCTGCTTATGATTCATGCTGTACTGCTGGCGATATTCGTTACGGCACGGATTGCGGATTATGACGAAGGTTTTTATAGCATTGCGGCATTGATGATGCATCAGGGCTTTCAGCCCTATACTGATTTCTTCTTTATGCAGATGTCAATGCTTCCGACCCTTTTTGCCCCATTCGCGACAGGCGGCTGGCAGTCATTTTTTGTCCTGCGCATTTTTGCAGCGCTGGCAGGAATTCTCTCCGCCTTAATGCTGACTGTGATAGTCAATAAGATGACAAAAGATATGAAAGTCACTCTGATTGCCTTGTTCCTGTATGCTCTAAACGGCCTATTTGTGATATGGCATACGACCTTTAAGGCCCTGCCCTTTACTCATTTCTTGTCGCTGGCGACCTTTTTCTTCTGGTTGAGATATTATGAAAAGCGGAAAATCAGTGACTTGATTCTGACGGGACTCTTATTATCGGCCCTGATAAATTTCAGATCGGTTTTTATAGTGTTACTTCCGCTTTACTTGATATCCATCATCGTCTTGTCTCAGAACAGGAAAGGCCGAAATCTGGCGGTTTTTTTGATATCGCTGGTGCCATTTGCCGTACCGACGCTGGTCAGGTTGTATCAGTCATCGGCAAGTTTTATATACGGCAACCTGATGTTCCACCTGTATAGAGATATCGACCGTGGCTTTTTATCTATTCTCGGAAGCAAGCTGGATGTATTTACGAAGGTCATAATCGATCCGCAGTTACTGATAATTTTAGTGCTGGTATTGTTTTCCGTTATTGGCCTGGCGCGTTCCGGAATGAAGCTGCCACGCGATTTGTTCGGAACACCGGCCGGCATGGCCTTGATGAATTTTGTTTTGATCTTTGTAGTCTATCTGCTGCCGCATCCCATGACCCGCCAGTATATCGAACAATATCTCGGTTTCGCGATCATCATAATTGCCATGTCACTGCCGGCTTTGTTAAAATGGTTTGAAAACCATGTTCGGGCTGTTCAACGTAAGAGGTTTATTGCGGCTATAGCGGCAGTATATATCCTGGGAATTGTACCGTATTTTGTCATTTTCATTTTCGGTGTCCGCGCCCATGATAACAGGTACCGCCTTTCTGAAATAAAAAAGGTTACGACCAAGATGCTGGCACTCGGGGGAGAGACGGACATCGTTCTCTCGGAGTGGCCGGGTTACCTTTATCTCACGCGCCAGGTGCCGCTCAGATATACGGAGATATATGCGCACGAGTATGATCTGCCCTTAACGCATGAAGAATTCCTGAAATATAATTTATGTGACAGGATATACCTGCGCGATAAAATCGAGGATAAATCTCCGGCGCTGGTAGTAAATGTTTATGAGACGCCGGATTATTATGCCGACCTTCTGGATTCGAATTATGCGTTGGCCTTTCAATCGGATGTAGTCAGTATTTATAAAAGGCGATGACTATGAATATGTCCGGGAAACAACAAAAAAATTACAGGAATATAGTCATTATGCTGCTGGCGCTGCATCTGGTCTTGCTCGGCATTTTCGCGGCCAATAGAATTGTCGATGCCGACGAGGGATTTTACCTCAACGCTGCAAGGATGATTTCGGATGGAATGGCGCCGTACAGTGATTTCTTCTACACTCAATTCGCGGGTCTTCCATTGACGTTTTCGCACCTGGCCTCCGGCGGCTGGGATTCATTCTATCTGATGCGGGCCGCGGCCGTACTGGCCGGCTTTTTCTCGGCGCTATTGTTGAGCGCTATTATTTACAAAATCACCGGTAATATGAAATCAGTGACGATTGGCCTGTTTATGTATGCTTTTTCGGGTATGTCACTGGTATGGCATTCGACCTTCAAGGTAATACCATTTACCGGGCTCTTTTCGCTGGCGGCGTTTTATTTCTGGCTGCTGTTCAGAGACAAGCAGAAGACAATATTTTTAATAATGTGCGGGCTGTTCCTTTCGCTGCTTATAAGTTACCGGTCACTATTCATGGTGCTGCTGCCGTTTTACATAGTCTCCGTCTATTTCATTTCGCGGGAGCGCAAATGGCGTAACGTCGTCATTATGCTGGTGTCCATGGTGCCTTTTTCATTGCCCAATTTGCTGGTTATTTTCAATTCTTTCGAACAATTCTATTACGGCAATGTATTATTCCAAATGGCTCGGGATGCCAATAGAGCGATGGCAGATGTAATTATGAACAGGCTTTTTACGCTTTACAGGATTATACTCGATCCGCATCTGGTGATCATTTTTGCGCTGGCGGTGATTTCTGTCATTCTTTTGGCAAGGAAGAAGCGAATTGCCTCACTAAAAGAAATTATTGTTAAACCGGAAGGTATGGCGGTCGCGAATCTGATCCTGATCGGAATAGTCTTTATGATTCCGCACCCGATGGCCAGGAGGTATGTCGACAATTATCTGGCCTATGCCGTTATCGTAGGGGTATTAAGCCTGACTTATGTATATGAATGGTTACGGGAAAGAATAAAGCCGGGGACGGTTAAAATGCTTATTGGTGGAGCCGCCGCCATATATGTTATTTCGCTTGTGCCCTATATTGTCATCTTTCTCTTCGGCGTGAGAGGGCATGAAATGGCATATCGGATATCCAATGTTAAAGAGGTGACGGACCACATGTTGTCAACAGCGTCCCGAGCCGATACCGTCCTCTCCGAGTGGGCCGGATATACATTTATCACGGAACAGACACCGCTGGAATATACGGAAATCGTAGGATTCGATCTTGGTCTGCCCTTTACGCATGAAGAATACATGACGTGTAAGTTGTGTGACCGGGAATATTTGGAAGATCAGGTCGCCTTAAAAATTCCCAATTTGATTGTTTTACAAAATCATGAACAACCTTATTATTCCGATTTGTTGACGGAAAATTATGACAGGACTTTTAATACAGATCTGGTAGCGGTGTATAAAAGAAAATGAGTCGTTTGATCTACATAGTGATTTTTGCGGTAATATTATCAGCGCTGTCCGTGCAGGCGCAGGATATCAAGGCCGTTGATACGGTGACATCGGCGCCGGGAATTACCATCAGGACATCGGTTGACCGGGCTGAAATATATATCGGAGATTTGATCACCTATAGCCTGGCAATTATCCATGACTCCAGCGTTGTCCTTACCCCGCCGCCGATAGGGGCCAATCTGGGTTCATTCGATGTCAAAAATTACGAGGACCTTCCGGAAAAGCGTCTGGAAGACGGCAGTATCAGGACAGAGAGCCGATTTATGCTGACCACCTTTACTACGGGAGATTATCTTATCCCGCCCATTCCGGTTGAGTTCATGCTTCCCGACAGCACGCGCAAAGTGCTTATTTCCGAGCCGGTGCCGATAAAGGTCAAATCCCTGCTGGCCGAGGGGGCCGATACGACCGATATCCGGGATCTTAAAGCGCCGATTGAATTCAAGTCGAAATGGCCGTGGTGGTACTATGCTGCGGCGGGTTTGATTCTGGCATGCCTCATAGGCTTTATATTATGGCGCATATTCCGGCGCAAAGAGCAAGAAAAAGCCCCGGTCGACACGCGAAAGCCATGGGAAATCGCTTCCGAAAAGCTGGCTTTCCTTAAAGAAAAGAATCTCCCGTTTGCCGGAGAATTCAAGCTGTACTATGTCGAGCTGACCGATATCGTGCGTGAATTTCTGCAGC
>JBFMFJ010000129.1:0-8951 GCA_040752235.1 Candidatus Zixiibacteriota bacterium
TCGCCGCGACTATAACGCCGCGGGCAAAAATGTATTGAAATGGTTCTCCGAACATGTTATAGATCGGGCCTATTATGATATAAATCGGAATGGCAACGAATAAAAAGAAAACAAGAGGAAATATTAAATATCCTCGGCGGTCCAGACCCGTCTTCTCCCCCGCAGTGATAGTGCTCACAAAGATCCCCGCCAGGGCGCAAATTGGATATATCAGAATGGTCTGGTATCTCAGCGGTCTATAATTCCAGATCATGAGAGCAGCATAGGCGGTGACTATCAGTGCCATAAGGAAAATAACCCCCGGTGGCAAATCGAAAAATTTCTTCTTCCAGCTTTCTTTGAAACCGAGACGAAATATTAGAATGAGCATCATTCCCCAGGCCAGTAATCCCGAAGCGGGCATTCTCGGCAGCAGGCGGCTCAAAGCACCGAATGAAAGGTAGCGATAAATAAAAATGTCATAGTATTTCAATGCCTCGGGAGCACCATAAAGATCGAGGGCCTGCTCCTGGACATAGCCCGAAACAGCCGCGATGGCGGGCCGATAACTGAAAAAATACCAGAAAATAAATACCGCCAGGAAGCCGGCCGCAAAGAGAATATATCGCACGATACCCTTCTTCAAGTCCTCGCGGTAATCATAGTACAACTCATAAACGGCATAGCATAGAAATGGTATCGTGTACATCATTCCTATCAGCTTGCCGAAGAATATGCCGGCCGCCAACGCCATCCCGGCCAGTACAAATGCATACAACCTGCGGGCATATACCAGTATGGTGAAGGCCAGAATACCAAAAAAATTCATGCTGTTTTCGAGAAAGGACAACCGGCCATAAAATATCTGGTTATAATCCAGAGAAATAAATATCAGATACGCGATTGCAGCTATCGACCCGGCGGCTTTTCTGATGGCAAAATAGAGCAGGATAACGGTGGAAAAGGAAAACATCAGTCCGATCATATTGGCCTGAACATAGCCAACCCCGGCAATCTTGAATATCAGAAGCGACAGAAGTGTCATAGCCGACTTCAGGAAAAATACGAACCTGAAATCCTCAAGCGGACTGAATGATCCCCACAGTAACAGGTTGCGGGCAAAAGATACATACTGCGCCGGATCGGTGTAAACACCATGGCTGGCCGATATTCCCAGCGGCGGATCAGCCGAAAGCTGGTGCAGCCGCAGTATCAATGAGAAAGATATCAGCATAAGGAAGGCAACGGCTTCCAGCCTAATCGGTATATCAGATTTCTTCTTAGCCAATGACAAAACTTTTTATCTTGCTTGAAATATATTCTATCTCCGCAGATCCCAGTTCCGGATATATGGGAAGCGATAAAATGCTATCAGAAAGCCTTTCGGTCACGGGCAATGAGCCGCTCTTGAAACCGGCATCAATATATCCTTTTTGCAGATGCACCGGAATGGGATAATGTATCAGTGTGGGAATGCCGTTTTCCCTGAGATAATTTTGCAATTCGTCACGCCGGTTAGTTTCGATCACGAATTGATGGTAGACCTGATAAAGATTATTCATTTCGCCAGGCAGGCTAACCGGCGTATCCGCCAGCAGTTGTCTATACTGCGCGGCGACTTTATTCCGTGCCTCATTCCATTGCGGGAGATGCTTCAGCTTGACATCGAGAATGGCCCCCTGGATGCCATCCATCCGGGCATTGTAGCCGATCATATCATGATAGTATTTGCGTTTCGACCCATGATCCCTTAGTATGCGCAGCTTTTCGGCCAGGGACTGATCGGAAGTGACAATTGCCCCTCCTTCACCGTAAGCCCCGAGATTTTTGCCCGGATAAAAGGAAAAGCACCCGGCCGCGCCAAATGATCCGGCGGGTTGACCATCGCATTTTGCTCCATGCGCCTGCGCGGCATCTTCGATGATTACCAGATTATGTCGCCGTGCAATTTCCATCAGTCGACCCATATCGACCATTGAACCATAAAGATGCACAGGAATAATCGCCCTGGTTTTTGATGAAATAGCCGATTCGATAAGGTTTAAATCGATGTTTTTGGTTTCGGGATTGACATCGACCAATACCGGCGTTGCCCCGGCATCTATAATTGCGGCCACTGTCGCAATAAAGGTATTGGCCGCGGTTATAACTTCATCGCCACGGCCGATACCAAGGGCTTTCATGGCCAAAAGTAATGCGGTTGTACCGGAATTCACCGCCACCGCATACTTGCAGTGGCAGAATTGTGCGAAATTTTCCTCGAATCGTGAAACAGCCGGTCCCAGAATGAAACTGGATGATTCAATAACACCGGCAATCGCTTTATCGATGTCTTCCTTTATCGAGCAATATTGAGCATTTAAATCCAGGAATTTGATATTCATATTCATTTCCGCAAAAGGGTTTTGTCTATGATAATGTACTTGGCTGGCATAGTCAAGCGCAACCGATGCGCCCCATAATAGGGGGATTGACAATATGTTAGGACATCTTTGAAAGAATTGAAATTTTCCGCCAACATCCTGAACCTTCTCAAGTATAATTTAGGAGGTCATTCATCCAATTGTAAAACAAGGAGTGTTAAAATTGGGAGCTGGTCTCGGCAAATGACATTTTCCGAAAATCTCATAAAAATATTGGTCTGCCATCTGGATGTTAGGATCCGTAACTTTCCAGGCGAAAAGTGGCCAAGTACGGCGCGGGAGCCACAGCATAGTAATGGACTGTGCCGCCGAATAAGGCAGCCTTGGCGGAAAACGTCGATTTAACTCTTATCGATCCCTCAGGCGCCAGGGAAGGCAGACGGGGCTCTATATTTATCTTGTATAGATATCGAGCCCTTTATTATTCGCTCCATCACAATGGCTATCACAATGAGAGTAAATGCATTATTTGCAGTAATTAAGCCTCGTTTCGGCCATTTCATGGAGCACGATGCAACACCTCTGCAAAAGTATGCATTTTTTATGAATTACAGATGACAAATTCCAACTTTATTCAATAGATGCTAAATATCCGGTGCGCATCTGTCGATGAGAATTCAGGTCCACTTCTATACCAGCATTGACCGGCCATATGTATATTATTGCGACACAAGAAGTTTGCAATGTTTGACAATTAATAAATTGCTGACAAATTTTTAACGCGGTTTTCCGGAAAAAATTATGTGGATTTTGCCATCTCAGTATGAAATTTGATTCATTTGGTTTTGATTAGGGAAATCAAAAAATTAATCCTGAGGAGTGAAGATACAAACGTTTCAATTAAATTCGCGTAAATTTAATATTCTTACGATAATCGAACCACTAATCTAACCTTTTGGAGGTATTTTAATGAAGAGATTAACCACTCTCGCGCTCGTCATGACAGTTCTTGCTTTTTTCGGTTGGGGCTGCCAGGATGACTCCAATCCTCTGAATGTCGAAAGCACTCATCTTTCGACAGAATTGGTAGCGCCAAAAATCACACTTCCGCCGGGCGCTGTCTTTGAATCGGCTACATTTAACATTTACTTGAAAGAAACCATCAATCAGCCTATCGACGTCCATCGCATTACTGCCGACTGGACCGAGATGACTGTGACCTGGGCCAATTTCGGAGGCGCCTTTGATGCTAATATCGAAGGTACTTTCAGTGCTGCGGTACCGGGTTGGGCTTCGGTCGACGTGACCGCGCTCGTTCAGGCCTGGCTTGACGGCACCGACAATTTCGGCCTGCTTCTTGATCAGGGCACGCTGAACTACCCGCGTCACATCTATTACAGTAAAGACGCTCCGGCCAATCATCCGTATCTCGACTTCTGTTATACCGTGGATGGAACACCCTACTGTGAACAGATTGTGGCTATGGAAGACAGCTACATTTATGAGCTGAATCCGGATCGCAACAGCGGCGCCGATTCGCTTCTTTACACCGGCTGGATTGGTCCCAATGACCTTGAAAAGCAGTCACTGCTCAAGTTCGAAATGCCGGAAATCACGGAACTGGCCGCTATCGGCGACTATGTCTGGCATGATATGAATATGGACGGCATCCAGGATGAAGGCGAACCGGGCGTTCCCGGTGTCGTTGTTAATCTTTATGATTGTCAGGATGTCTTCATTGCCACTATGATGACCGACGCCAACGGCCGTTATCTTTTTGATAACCTGACCCCCGGCGATTATTATGTCGAGTTCATTCTTCCGGACGGCTATGTTTTCAGCCCGCAGGATCAGGGCAGTGATGATGCCATGGACAGCGATGCCGATGTCACTACCGGCAAAACCATCTGCACCAACCTGGAAGCCGGCGAAACCGACCTTACCTGGGATGCCGGAATCTGGCGCCCGGTTCAGGAAGGCTGCACGCTGACAATCGGCTACTGGAAGACTCATGCCGGTTTCGGTCCGCAGGATGACATGGTCACCCAGTACCTTCCGATCTGGCTGGGAACTGCTGGCGGCACCAAGAGCCTCCATGTAACGACTGCTGCTATGGCGGTTGCGGTTCTTGAAATGAAGACTTACGGCACCAACAGCAATGGAATTACCAAACTGTATGCCCAGTTGCTGGGCGCCAAGCTGAATCTTGCCAACGGTGCCAGTGACATGGATGTGGCCGCCACTATCGCTGCGGCCGACGCTTTCCTTGCCACCCACGACTGGACCAGTTGGTCCTCGCTCAGCAGAGCCAACAAGACTATGGTCAACAACTGGCAGTCAATGCTTGATGATTACAACAACGGCGACATTGGACCGGGACACTGCAACGACTTTGACGATGACGGATTTACCGAACCGATGTAATTTTTGAAGCAAATCCGATTTGCGGGCCCGCCGATCTTACGGCGGGCCTTTTTTATTCCGTTTCATTCAGGAACATTGATGCCGTGGAATATGTTTATTCAGAAGAAATGGATTATTGACCGTTATGGTCGGAATTGGAAGCCCGGCGGCAAAAAGGAGGCTAAGTTGAAAAGCGATTATGAAAAGGCACTGGATTCTTACCCGAATATTAAAAACATGCTGGACGGCATCAACCGGCAAATCTGGTATATTTTCCTGCCGGCGTCGGTCGATGACCTGCCCCATCTGGAATTCGCTATAGTTAATTTCAAGAAACGCGAGCAGATCCGCAATCAGGTGATGTCGATTCAAAATTTGTGCGGGCTTCATTTGAGACCGAATGAACCTTTACAGGAAGTTCAGGCCAAAGCCCAGATTAAAGGGAAAATCAACGACGAGCTGATGAGAAAACAAAAGGACCGCGATCGCGACAAACAGCAGGATTAATCAGCCTTTATCTTTTTCGTTTTCCAAATAGGCCATTAGTTCCCGCAGACCGATTATAGTCTTGGAGTCTTCAAGCTGTCTTGCCTTAAGCCTTTTCTTTAGTTCGGCAATCGATATTTTTTCGACCCTGATCCGCTCATCGGAATCAAGTTTCTGACCGGCTTTTTTCAGTTCAAAACAAAGGTAAATATGAATAATCTCATCGGTGTAGCCGACCGATGGATAAAACGCTCCCGCCGGAATCAACTTCCCCGCCTTATACCCGGTTTCTTCCTCCAGTTCGCGGCGGGCGCACTCCTCCGGCTTCTCCCCCGGATCGATTTTCCCCGCCGGTATTTCCAGAATCTCCTTGCCGATGGCCATCCGATGCTGCCTGACCATGATGACGGCATCATCAATAACCGGCACAATTGCCACCCCGCCCGAATGATTGATCACTTCCCGCCAGACCACACTGCCGTCCTCGAGACGCGCCTCGCCGACCGTCAGCGAGACCACTTTGCCGGCATATTTCTGTTCTTTATTAATCCACTCTTCCATTATTCGCCTCAAATCAAATGACGATTTACCGCAATATACAAGTTTCGTCATTAAAACGTATTAATTATCATGATTTCTTTGTGGTAAAGAGGATTTCAGACTACTCGCGCGAGGTCGGGCCGAAAATGAATTACTCCGAGACGGTTCATCAGCCAGATGACTGGATAGCTCGGATCGAATTCATACCAGCGATGCGCCAGATTGGGGCTTAAGGGCCTTTTATGGTGGTTGTTTTGATACAATTCGCCAAGAAGGAAAATATCGATAGGAAATGTGTTACGCGAATTATCACCCAGATTTTTATATCGGGTATATCCGTATTTATGCCCGCACCAGTTGACGATAGCCCCCTGGACCGGCCCCATCAGGATATGAATCGGCAATAGCAGATAAAACCAGGGGCTGGGGGCGAAATGGACATAATAAGCGATATACAGAGCGACAAAGATCAGACCGACAGCCCGCAGATGCGTAATTTTGCCGAATGCCTCCCATTGCGGAATATTTCCCTGGAATTCTTCGGGAACAGTTATTTTACCGGATATTATCCCGCGGTATGTTCGGGCCGTGCTCAGCATCATGCTTAAGACATTCTTGAAATTGTGCGGCGAATGCGGGTCCTGTTTGGTGTCGGAATAAGCGTGGTGCATGCGATGCATCAGCGCATAGGCCCGCGGATCAAGAAAAGTCGATCCCTGGGTGATAAAGGTCATAACCATAAAAAACTTCTCCCATCCGCGCGACATTGTGAACATCCGGTGCGAGCCGTATCGATGCAAAAAAAACGAATGAAAAAAAAGCGACAAAAACCAGTGCGCAAAAAAGAATATTAAAATCGCGGCCAAAGTATCCCCCGAATAATAATTATTTCCAAATTATATACGCATTTTGCCGGTAATTTAGCCACCTATGACATCCGGCGGGAGGCAAAGTCGAGGGAACAAAGGAATAAAAAAAGCGGAAGGGGTGGGAATCGAACCCACCGGAGACGACTACTGCCGCCTCCCCACGGTTTTGAAGACCGCAAGGGCCACCAGACCCTATCCGCTTCCGGGGACATTATAAGAATAATTGTCAATTAATGCAACAAGGCGGGAGATTATTGCGGTAGGGGATGGTTTGAAACCATCCCCCGGCGGGTTACAAACCCGCCGCTATGAATGACGGGATTACTTCAGCGTCTTCCTTACCAGCGGCCGTGAGTAGGAAAACCGCTGGATGATCTTGAACCCGGCGTCTTCGAACATCTTGAGCGGGCCGGGATAGACAAACGCCCCTGGCAGCTTCTGGCCGTCCATGGTCAGCGGCACCGGATATGCCTCAACTGTCCTGACCTTGCGTTTCTTTATGAATTTCAGCGCCGCCTCGAGCATGGCGGTCGCCACGCCCTGATGGCGATAATGTTTATCGATGAAAAAGCAGTTGATGCACCAGATACCCGCGGTGTCATCGCGCATATAAGCTTTGGTTCGCTCGATTCGCGGATAGTCGGTCCTTGGCCCATAGGAACACCAGCCGATCGCTTTGTCTCCTTCAAAGGCCAGCAGCCCGGTAACTTTATTCTCGACGAAAAGCTGCCGCATGACTTGCCGGGCATTCTCCCCTTTGGCCATCTCCCACATCTTGCCGCCCTGCGGCACCCGCCAGTGCTGGCACCAGCACCCGCCGCAGGCGCCGTTATCGCCGAACAGTTTCTCGAAAGCGGGCCATAATTCGGATTTAACTTCTTTGAAGGTCAATCTGGGCATAGGTGCAAACCTGTGTGCGAAAATTTATATCGAACGCACCGGCATCTTGACCGGGTCGTCAATCAATATATTTTCCTTGATGATGAAGGCCTCGGCATAATCGACACCGAGCCGGTGGCCGTAATGCTTGGCTGTGATAGTCATAAACTCGAAAATATTCACGCCCGGCTTGTAGATACGGTTCGACTCCGGCGTCCCGTCGAACTGAGATTCATACGCCTTCACCGACTCCAGCTTGCGCTGCATCTGCGCACTGACATCGACATAAAACGAATGACTGACATCACGAAAAGATGAGGCATAAATAATCTTGCGCGGCCGGTGCGGTTCGCCGTCGATCTGAAGTTTTTTCAATCCGGTCAGGAAACAGGCATCATACCCAAGTTGCGATGCCGCCAGGTGATCGGGATGCCGCTGTATCCAGAACGGCAGAATAATCAGCTCCGGCTTGAACATCCGGATAACCCGGGCGAGTTTGAGTTTTTTTTAGTAGGTGACTTCGACCGCCGCATCGGGCAGACGCAGATTTCCGCGCCATGACAGGCCCAGAATCTCAGCGGCCCTGACCGAATCCCGCTCGCGCTCCTCGGCCGTTCCCTTGGAGCCCATCTCCCCCTGCGTCAGATCGAGAATGCCGGTTTTGTATCCCATATCGGCGAGTTTGATCATCGTCCCGCCGGAAGTGATTTCGATATCATCCCGATGTGCCGCGATCGCGAGCACATCCAGAGTTTTGGCTTCCTTGTTATCCATGCAATATCTCTTGATAATAGTCTTCGTACTGCTTAACGATCTTATCCTTGTCGAAGCGCTCTTTGGCTATTGTATGCGCGTTGCCTTTGAATATCTTGAGCTTGTTTTTGTCCATCAACAGCTCTATCCCCGCCTCGGCCATCTCGGTCGTATGTCCGATCGGGAAAAGGAAACCATTGACATTCGGCTCAACCACTTCGACCAGCCCGGTTTTGAGAGTCCCGATTACCGGCACGCCGCAGGCGAGCGCCTCGAGCGCCGCCAGCCCGAAGGATTCTTCCTCGGACGGCAGCAGAAACAGGTCGCAAAACGGCAGAATGGCTTCCACCCGGCTCTGGTTGCCCAAAAAAGTCACTCGTCCGGCCAGTCCCTTCTTGTTAACCTGGCGCCGTGCCAGAATCGTCTCCGGCCCTTCACCGATCAACAGCAGTTTGGCGGGCAGCTTCTCTGATATTTTCTCGAATATCTCGATGACATCAATGGTCCGTTTGACCGGTCGGAAATTGGAAATGTGAGCGATAATGAATTCATCATCAGCCGCAAAATTTTTCCGCTTGCAGCAGCTCTGCTCGGCACCGGGTAAAAAGCGGCTGCTGTCGAAGAAATTATGGATAACTTTGATCGGCTTGTCGAGTTTGAAAATATCCTGCGTCTCGTC
>JBFMFJ010000130.1:0-8915 GCA_040752235.1 Candidatus Zixiibacteriota bacterium
TATAGAAATCACCGTAGTTATCGACGAATGCCGAATCAATACACTGATTCTCCACTTCTATCATGGTCAGAGAATCAAACGGCCCATAGAATCTCCACTGAAATTGGAATGGCGGCGGATTTCGCGGATAATCAATAGGATCTTCGCCGCTCCAGCCGATAGTAACGCCTTCCAGAATTCCACCCACCGTCGCCGTATTCACGTAGGGATCATTGACGCCGCGGGCGCTGATGGTCGTATTCGGGAAGTGGTTGTTCTTGTAAAACAGGCGATAAGCCACAGCTGATCGGGCATTAAGATTATCTATGGCCTGCACGAAAACATAAGATGCGACATATCTGCGGACCGGATCACTGATATCAGCCGACATCGTAATCCGGGCATTGGTCTGCGGATCACTAAGACTGACATCAAGAACCACCCAGGGAACCAGAGTATCCGCGGTGCTCGCCAGATACGTTTCGGGATCGGCTCCGACAATGGCTTCCTCAACCACGGCATACCGGAATTGAGTAATAAAACCATCGACATCGGTTCCATACCAGTAAACGGTGGTATCCGACATAAACCGGGCTCTTTCGACAGGAATGTTCACGAATTGCACCACCGGTGGAACATTGCCTCGCTCCGGGCCCTGAATATCATGTTTAAAGAAATCGCAGCCGCCGATCCAGAAAAGGCCGGTCAGCAACGATATTATAATCAATATTATTAAGCGCCTCATTTATTTCCTCCTATCCTTTCACTCGTGTAATTATGAATCATATTAAAATACCAGTCCAAGTGTAAACCGGTGGACTTCATTCAGATAGCCAAATTCCTGATAGGCGTAATCCACCGAAAGATCCATATTTCCACTGATAGGAAGAACCAGGCCGCCGCCGGCCGTAAAGCCGTCAGAATCATAATTAAACCTCTCGCCGGCGCGAATGCTGAACTTATCCATGAACCAATATTCCAGACCGATGTTATATTTTTCCTCGTTATCCGAGGGGTGCGCACCTTCGGCCGCAAACATCAACACATGATTGTCGGAACTGAGAACATCGATTGAGGCGCCGAACTTGAAGTTCATGGGAAGCGGGAATTCCTCTTTGATAAATTTCATATCCGGACCGAAGTTCGAAATCATCATTGCGATTTTGAAATTCCGATAGCCGGAATTGTAACAGGTCCCCACATCGGCGCTCCAGCCGGAGGCTTTTTCAAGCTCCAGGGATTCCTGTATATATCGGACTGTCAAACCGAGCGAAAACTTATCGGTCAGAAAACGGCTGTAACTGAGGGCCACAGCCAGATCTCCGGCTGAGAAGTACTGCTCATTACCGTCTTGGTCTCTGCCCATCGGATATGAATAATCGGTTCTGAGAATATCGCCCGTATTCAGAGCATACAGCGCCAGCCCGACGACGCCGCTCACCGACTCCATCGGATATGCCAGAGCGAAGAACTCATAATTGATCCCAGCCGGCAAATCGATGTGCGTGAACATGGCCTCCCGCCCGTAAATATAAGCCAAACCGGCAGGATTATAGTAAACGGCCGAGGCGTCTGTTACACCAGCCGTAAATGCTTCCGCCATTCCCATGGCCCGAGCCGAAACGCCGAGCTCAAGGAAATTGACGCCCGTGGTTCCCACCTTCGCCTGCGAAAACGCCAGCGACGGCAGCAGAAGCAATACGGCGGCGCATAATGCAACTTTGTATTTATTAAATCTCATCCGCACTGTCTCCTATCTATCAAATTACTCACATTTTACAGACTTACCTGCAAGCCGACTTTGACCTGCCGACCATACAGCCAGTTATAGGGATTACGATCATAGTCAGTACCGCCGGAAACGTTATAACCATCGTTCTGACCGGTATCGGCACGACCTGTCTTGGTGTCCACGGCGTCGACGTTCTTGTTATTGAGAAGGTTATCAACCCAGACAATGAAGCGCCAGTTCAGGCTGACCAGCTTGAAGTATTTTTCAAACCTGACGTCGAAATTCAACACCGAGGGCTTGCGCAGTGAATTCTCATCAATCGTCTGGACGGACTCATCAACTTCCAGATTGGGATAAGATTTATCCGGCGTGAAAGGCTTCCCGGTATGATACTTGCCCTGTACCGAAAACGTCCAGCCATTGGGAATCCGCTTGCCGAATAACTTCGGTTTCATGGTTTCGGGAACCACCAGCTGAATACCGCAGTTGATCTGATGACGAATATCATCATCCAGCGGTTTCTCACGAAGCGATTCACGATTCAGATAGAATTCCGAGAAATAATCTTCTCTTGCCTGTGATTGTTTGCCGTACGCAAAGGCATATGTATAGTTGATTTCACCGTTGATCAGACGGCCGCCGCGTTTCTCGATGGTGACCTCAAAGCCGCGGCTGCGTCCATAGTCACGGTTCTGATACTGCTGAATTCTGAGAGCGCCGCCGCCCAGTTTAACCAGGGCCGAATTGATTTTATCGAACTCGTCTTTGAAATAACCCGAAATATCAATCGAGTAATCGGCCGACATGGCATACTTGACGCCAAATGAATACTGAATGGTTTTTTCGTAATCAAGGTTATAGTTGCCGACAACGTCATTGGCCGAAGCCGCCGTCGTATTACGGTCATACATGTATGAATATGACGGCAACTGGTAGAAGTGACCGTAGTTAAAGTGAATCTTGGCCTTGTCGGAAATCGGGTATGAGAATCCGATACGCGGCGAAAACTTGTTACGGTCGCCATAGATAATGCCGCTTCCGAGATCGTCATTCTTGGCAACATCTTCCAGACCTGTGGTCTGGATGAAGTAGTCATAACGGAATCCAAGGCTGGCGATCATCGAGCCGTATTCGAGGTTATCGCGGAAATAAACCGTTCCGCTCAACGGCTTGTATTCATAGAAATCACGCAGCTCACCAATGGTCGGATAAGCGCCGCCGTCATAACGGCCGGTATAGGGCTGTTCCAGAGAACGGATATCCATCTTTGAAAGGACTTCCTTTTTCAACTCCATACCAATTTTCAACTCATGATTGCCGAGCTGCCTGTAAAGACGTGATTCCAATACGTACTGATCGACTCCGTGGAAATGCCAGACCGTTTCATCCTTATAGGTCCCGACATTAAGGAAATTCGTGGTTCCGCCGTAGTCGTATTTTCCGTTGCCATTAGAATCGGTGAACTTCTCGCCCGGATCATATTTGAAATTGGGCGGATCATAAAGGCCATTGCCGTTTCTGTCGATATAAGGAATTCCCGGGACCCAGGGATCATCCGGAGATGTATAGGTCGAATTACGATCCAGATCCTGGTTGTCACTGCCGGCCGATCTTACGAAAATGTCGATACCTTCATCATAAACGCCGTTGTGGTTAATATCCGTGAACGGCTCTCCAAGATTGATATCACCATCTTCATAAGGTTCCGGATTGTGCTCGTCGACGATATCGCGGAGTTCATAATCAAAAACTCCATTACCGTTGTAATCATAAAGATAATCGCCGCTATCCCATTGACCGTTACCGTTAAGGTCGATAAAAGGTTCGCCTTCCAGGCTATCGCCATGGGAACCATTGTTGAACCGGAAATCGGCCATTGCAAGACCACCGACCTGCTGATCGGAATAAAGCGGGTAGTTGCCGATCGTATATTCCAGACCCGCGAGATCACGGCCGCTGTTCGTAGTATCGGCAAACATATTGATCAGCGGTTCCGGAGCATCATAAACGCCGTTGTTGTTAAGATCATCGTATCTTTCAAATTCGGTGTACTGAGGGAATTCATCCGGATCCAGTCCCTTGCCGGGATTATTGGGATCACCCGGCTTGTTCCAGAAGTCATATGTGTAATAGGAGGCCTTCAAATAATAGTGCATATTCTTCGACAACTGATGCGTCAGCTCGAGTGCATATGACTGCCAGTCGGTTTCTCTGATATCCGCGGTGTTGGGAGTGTAACGATATCTCCAGTCGAAAGGCGTATACCGCGAAGCATACGACTTAAAGGAGAAAATCATCTTCATATTGTTCATCGGCTTCAGAAGAAGGTTGGTTGTCAGATTATACTCGTTCTGCTGCCGCTCAGGAAGGTTAAAACCCATCAGATTGAAATTGTCATAGCGCATCGCGGTCGCAGGTGTCGAATATTTATCATAACTCCAGGGTGAACCGGTTTTGGTAACTTCAGCAAACATGAAGTATGTCACTTCCTTGTCTTCGAGGAAATTCAGGCCAAGCGCAGGAAGAATACGGCTCTTGATAATGGGGTCGGGTCCGCTGATAGTAAAATATAAATTGTCGTAATTTTCGGAATATTCGTTTAGGGTTTTGTTCCCGAAATCATCGGTGATAAACTGCACCGTCATATTGGTTTTTTCGGGCGAGCCGGTCTGTGTCGTAATTTTGACGATACCGGAAAGCGCATTTCCATACTCGGGATCAAAACCATCCTTGATGATACTGATTTCCTGAATGGAACCGGAGGTCAATGACAGACCCAGGCTGAGAGGCCCGTATCCGCCGAGCGGATCGCCGATATTGACACCGTCAACGATGTAAGCGACTTCACCGGCACGGCCGCCGCGGATAATAATCTCGCCTTCTGATGTGGTAACGACACCGGCCGTCTGCTTCAGCAACTGATCGACGTTCTGCACCGGCATGGTCTTGATAGCTTCCTTGGTCATCTTGACTTCGCTGGTGACAACATATCGGTCAATGATATCTCTGTCAGCCGTCACCTTGATGACTTTATCAAGATTTTCAACCGAGGTTTCCATCTGCACGTTCTGCTCAGTTGTAACGTCGGTCGAAACCGCAACTCCGGCGACTTCCACGGCGCTATATGAAATCGAAGTGATTTTCAGAGTATATTCGCCCGGCGGTACGAGTTGAATCAAATACCTGCCATCGGGATCCGTCATGGCTCCCTGAGTTGTACCAACGATCAGAACTGAGACCCCGGGGATGGGTTCGCCAGTAGTCTTATCGGTTATCTGGCCCTTGATCTTGCCGGTGGTACCAGCCAGGGCAAGGGATGCAAATATCATCAGCAAGGCAATAATAGACGTGAAAAGCAATGCTTTTCTGCGCATTCCCGTCATTACCCATTCCTCCTCATATATTTGTTTGAACATTTTCAAACCGATTAATGATTATATTTTTTATCTCAGAAAATTGCGTATTGTTTGTGGCAGATTGTGAGGTTCTGCATTTGCAAATCTTTACCATTTTTTAACTTACCTTGATCCTCCAAATAATCCCAATATATTTTTATAAGCGTATAACATAGCTCAAAAACCGGTCCCAAGTCAAGCGATTTTTTCGCCTTTCCCCCATTTAATCAGTTGTTGTTTCAAGCTATAACTAAAGACATCATTAACCAATCTTATGTTTAAATATTTCATCGTTTTTCCAGACAATTTTCTATCAGATTTACCCTCAAATTCATGATTTCTTCCAATTCCTCCGGAAGAAAATCAGTCATCTTAAAATCCATTTCCAGTTTTTCACCAAAAACTTCTCTGAAAACCGGCGCGAATTGATCGATTGTAAAAAAACCGGTCTCTTCGTCTTCTCGCGCAGGAACAAATGAGGGCGGACTGGCCTTCTGCCCGATGGCCGGATATTCGCTTATGCCGTTTATTTTTATCGAACCCTGATGAACCAGGTAATCACCGAGACGCCGCTGCGCCCCGCCGGCGATTTTACCATGCCCGTCTATAACTTCATATTTCGATACGGACCCGAAACATGATTTCATATTTGCGTGCAGACTTTCCTGAAACCCGCGATCCGATCTGTCCAGCCAATCAGCGCTATGACCAAACCGCGCAAGGATTTCTACAAGGGCATCGGAGATAAGCCTATTCGTAGCCGATAAAGACCGCGCTTTCGAGGGAAGCGAATTAATATCGAGGACAAGACTGAAGGTCAATTCGGTGGGATCATGATATATGGCGCGGCCGCCCGTAATACGCCGGATTACAGCGGTCCCGTCGTCGACCAGGGCAAGATCCACCGCTTTTTCGAGTTTCTGATTATATCCGAAAGTTATGGCACCTTTATTCCATGTATATATGCGGAGAATCGCCGGTATATCCCCTGACCTGCCGCGGACCTTCTCCAGAGCCCACTCGTCAAGAGCCATATTGGTATAGGCATCGCCGTTCGGTGTTATATAAAATTTTCCCGCTGCCATGTACGCTCATCCTTTTCCGGACAGAAATATATATCTCTCAGGTCGTATTGACAAGCCCCGCCGGCATTTTTAACGTATTGCCATGCTGTTTTTTGTTGAAAATCATATTTGCATCAGATTATTATTTCTCCCATGAGGCAAAATGGATTTTCTCCAGCTCAGAAGATGATGGTATCAATCGTCCTTCTAGTCGCGCTGGCGGTCACCGGGATAATCGGCTTCAGCACACTTGAAGACATGACAATACTCAACAGTCTTTATATGACTGTCATCACGATTTCGACCGTCGGATTCGGAGAAGTCCAGACACTGCATCCGGCGGGCCGGGTATTCGTCATATTTTTGATATTTTTTTCCATGGTGGCGGTTGGTTTCGCGGCGTCCGCCATCGGCCAGTTCGTTCTGGAAGGTCAGTTGCGGGCAATATTGGGGAGAAGGAAAATGCAGACAAAAATACAAAAACTCTCGAATCATTATATCATTGCGGGCTTCGGGCGGGTCGGCCGCCAGGTTGCCGAGACTTTCATGGGAAGGCGCGTTCCCTTCATTGTAATTGAAAAAGACAATGCCGCGCTGAATCAACTCGATGCCGAAGGATATCTCTATGTCCAGGGGCTGGCCACGGAAGATGATATTTTAAAGCAGGCCGGCGTGGAAAAAGCCAGAGTGCTGGTTTCGACGCTTCCGGAAGAATCGGATAATGTTTATCTGGCGCTGACGGCGCGCCATATGAATCCGAATCTTCATATCATCTGTCGCGCCGACAATCCCTCGGGTGAAAAGAAATTGAAGCGGGCCGGAGCCAATTATGTCGTTTCGCCGCATATTCTCGGCGGCATGCGTATGGCCATGGCATCCCTCCGCCCCAATGTCGTGGATTTCATGCAGATGACGGCGGTGGGAGGATCGGAAATCGGCATCGAGGAAGTGGCGGTTCCGGAGGGAAGCTCCATCAGCGGCAAAACACTGATCGAGTCTCGAATAAAGGCCGATTATGGCTTGACTGTTATAGGCATAAAAAAACTGGGTCGGGAGATGAAAATTAATCCGCCGCCGGATGCGGCGGTCGATGCCGGCGATGTCCTGCTGATGGTCGGATCATCGGAACAGCTCGAGAAATTTACCGCCAGGATTAATTAGAGCCAATAAAAAATACGCCCAGGAGGAGTTGAACCCCCAACCTTCTGGTCCGTAGCCAGACGCTCTATCCAGTTGAGCTATGGGCGCATCAATTGACGGCGGAATATATAATATTCTACGGAATTGTCAACCAAAAATAATAACAACGATTTTGTTCGATTAAACGATAATCGAATAAATATTTTCTTGCCTAAATAAAAAAAACAGATATATTTCATATGCTTCAGGGCTGCTATTTTGTGCTTCATTCGCGCCCTTAGGTCTAACCAACCATCGAGAGACATTTCGAAAAGTGTTTTGTTTATATGCACAAACCTCAGGGAGCTGCCCGCTAACCACAATTGAGACACCCTTGCTGACCACGCCGAGGGACAAGGTTAACTGACCACAAAGAGTTAATAACCGGCGGTCAATCGTCCGCCTGCCATGGACAATTGACCTTAGCATTTGGGTGGAAGCCATCGCTGCATATAAACAAAAACCTCATTTCATCAGGAGGACAAGATGAGTAAAGTATTGGTCCTTTTATTAACCGCAGCGGCGTTAATTTTTGTCGTTTGGGGTTGTTCTCAGGATCGTACACCATTGTCATCTGACCCGGAGACCGTCTTAACAACAGCCAAAACAGGAATGACCGATGTTCTTATCGGTTTCAAGGGTGAACGCCCCACCCAGGCCATCCAGGCCGCGGGCGGTTCAATCAAGCGGGAATATCAATATGTTCCGGTCGTCTTTGCATCATTGCCGGCGGGCGCGGTAAACGCCCTGAAGAATAATCCCAATGTTCTTTATGTGGAACCGGATATGACCCGGACGCTGGTTGCGCAGGTGCTTGACTGGGGTGTCAATCGCATTGACGCCGAATATGTTCACAACAACTCAAGCTATAACGGAGCCGGAATCGATGTCGCCGTTCTTGATACCGGCGGCGATATGGATCATCCCGATTTAACCTGGGCCGGCGGTATTTCCATGGTTAATAATGATCCCAACTACTGGGATGACAGGAACGGCCATGGAACACATTGCGCCGGAATTATTTCTGCCGACAACAACACTATCGGCGTGGTCGGCGTCGCCCCCAATTGCGATATCTGGGCGGTCCAGGTCAGCGCCACCTCGCTGATCTCCATTTCAGCCATTATCGCGGGGATCGACTGGGTTATTGCAACCCATCATGATTCCGATCCCAATAACGATATCAGGGTAGTCTCGATGAGCTTCAGCGGCCCTTCGTCGGATGCCGAAGCGGCGGCTCTTCTCGAAGCCTACAATGATGACATTCTTTTGGTGGCAGCGGCCGGTAACGCCGGCGGCCCCGTCGAGTATCCGGCGGCCCACAGCTATGTTATGGCGATCTCGGCCTCCACCTCAACCGATGCTATAGCTTCTTACTCCAACTATGGTCCGGAGATTGAAAACATTGCTCCCGGCAGTTCCATCTATTCTACCTACAAAGGCGGGAAATATCGCACCCTGAGCGGGACATCAATGGCCTGTCCGATGGTCGCTGGTGCGGCCGTTCTGGCCTGGTCGGCTCACCCCACCTACACTCGTGACCAAATCCGTAACCTGCTTCACAGC
>JBFMFJ010000131.1:0-8891 GCA_040752235.1 Candidatus Zixiibacteriota bacterium
GGGAAAAGCCAAAATGACCGCCATTGTTGCAGTCATGAGAAAACTCCTGACTATCATCAATTCCTTGTTGGCAAAAAATCAGAGTTGGAATCCAAATCATGCTTGACATTTAAGACAGTCGCTACCCCGCCCTCTCATTCACTTAGCTAAACACCACTGCCCACTAAGAGCATTAACCATGCCGATTTTTTTCAACTTGTCTAATTTATTTGCAAGCGACTGTCCGATTATCTATTAGGAAAGCCATTTCACCGAGAATCTCTCCCTGGAAAGGCAAAAAAAACAGTGTCTCGTTTCAGACATGTACACAAAACGAAACACTGTTTCAAACTGAATCAATAAAATATCGTGTTTATTCCAGTTCTGAGAAAACCGGTGTCGAAAGATATCTTTCGCCGGTATCGCAGATTATGGTCACAATCAGTTTATTTTTATTTTCCGCCTTCGAAGCTATTTTTACTGCGGCGGCCACATTGGCCCCGGCGGAAATACCGCATAAAATTCCTTCCTCCCTGGCCAGTCTTCTTGTCGCGGAAAAGGCATCATCATTTTCAATTGTCATAATTTCGTCGACAACATCAAGATCAAGGACATCGGGTTTAAATCCGGCTCCAATACCTTGTATCGGATGCGGCCCTTTGACACCCTGTGACAGGAAAGGTGAGGCGGCCGGTTCGACCGCGATAATTCTTACCGAGGGCTTACGCTCCTTCAGGTAACTGCCGGCGCCCGTAACCGTACCGCCGGTTCCGACGCCGGCCACAAAAATATCAATTTCACCTTCGGTATCATCCCAGATTTCCGGGCCGGTTGTCCGTCTGTGAATTAATGGATTGGCCGGATTTTTGAATTGTTGCGGCATAAAGGAATTATGTGTCTCGGCAAGAATCTCTTCTGCCTTCTTGATCGCTCCGGGCATCCCATCCGTCCCAGGGGTTAATACCAGCTTGGCGCCCAAAGCCTTAAGAAGGCTTCGCCGCTCTATAGACATTGTTTCCGGCATTGTCAGAATCAGTCTATATCCTCGCGCCGCAGCGATATATGCCAGGGCTATGCCGGTATTTCCGGAGGTCGGCTCGACAATTACTGTGCCTTTCTTTAAAAGGCCTTTTTGTTCGGCATCCGTAATCATGGAAAAAGCAATTCTGTCTTTAACCGATGACAACGGATTGAACGATTCCATCTTGACGATAACGATACCGGGAAGGCCCTGGGCCAGTTTGTTTAATCTGACCAAAGGAGTTCGGCCAATCAGCTGAGTAACATCTGAAGCTATTTTCACCATTTTAATTACCTTAAACGGATTTTACATATCGGTTTAAGATAATACGATAAAAGTCATCTAAATATGGTACATTTCCTTGGCTGAACCCAATTTCGGCACCAGATCGGAAATCTTTATGGATTTAAAATATTTTACGGCCATTTTTTCGGCATCTTTCCAGACAAATGAGAGCGGGCCGCTGTCCTCGCGACCTTCGGCTGCGAAAAGAATACTTCCTTCGAAAGCCGAGACGATATCATAAACCGTAATAGTGTTGGGCTTTTTGGCCAGATAATATCCGCCCTTCTTTCCGCGGGTGGCATCGACCAGTCTGGCCCGTCTCAATTGGGATAGCAGCAATTCCAGATAACGGACTGGAACATCCTGGCTGCTGGCAATTTCTTTAGCCTGCAGCGCTCCCTTTCCATAGCTGGCGGCGAGAGAAACGATAGCCTTAAGGCCGTATTGAGCCTTTAGTGAAATCATGGAACCCCCTAAATAAAGTATTATTTCATCTGACTTACGTATAACAAATTTATTTGTTTGAAATATGTCTTTTTAGACCAAGTTATAAACTTTACAAAATCAGATCTGGCTTGAAACCGTCGATATTACCGGCGATTATAAGAAAATAAGAAACCCACAAATAAAAATACGCTATCTACATCCAAATTTATTGTGTAAAACCCCAGCTTGGGAAAATACCAGCGTTTATATCAAAAACATAACTTCCCAGCGTGTAAATTGCAAGTGTAATTATAACAACCCCGATTAAATTCAGTATAATCCCGGTTCGTGTCAACTGGTTGACCGTCAGACGCCCGGAGCCGAAAATAATGGCATTGGGAGGAGTCGCCACCGGAAGCATAAAGGCACAGGAGGCGGACAAAGTGGCCGGAATCATCAACATCAGCGGATTAATTTTGATCGCTACCGATAATGAGGCCAGAATCGGCAAAATCATTTGAGTGGTGGCCGTATTGGAGGTCAGCTCTGTCAGAAAAGTCATCATCAAACAGACAAAAATAATAATCAACAATGGCGGGAATTGACTGAAGGCGGTTAAATTCCCTCCCAGCCAGGCGGACAAACCGGACTGCTCGAAGCCGGCCGCCAGGGCGAATCCGCCGCCGAATAAAATGACAATCCCCCAGGGCAACTTAACCGCAGTATGCCAGTCCATTAAGGCTCCTTTTCCCTTAGTACGCGCCGGGATGATAAAAAACAGCATGGCCATAGTCACCGCCACTGTACCATCATCAATAAAGGATTTCTCGGGGAAAAGGCTCGACCAGCCCGGAATTGTCAGGGTTCCGACATTTATATTTTGCCGGAAAATCCACAAGAGAGCTACGGCAATAAAAACCGATAATACGATTTTCTCCTCAAATGTAATTTTCCCAAGCCGTCGGTGTTCATCCATAAAAAGCCGGACATCAGTCTTCAATCTGCTGCCGCGAGGAACAAACATCCAGACCAGTAACTGCCAGGCTATCAACAGAAAGACTATCGTAAAAGGAAGCCCGAACATTATCCAACTCGCAAAGCTTATTTCGGGCGACTCCGGAAAATATATTTTGAAAATCCGAATAAAAGCCAGATTGGGCGGTGTTCCGATAAGAGTGGCGATCCCGCCGATGGATGCAGCATAGGCGATTCCAATGAGAAGGCCGGCGGGGAGTTTGCCAACCGCCTCGCCGCCGAAATTTTCCTCGAGTTTGTCAATAACCGCCAGCACGATCGGGATCATCATCATGGTCGTGGCCGTATTGGATATCCACATCGAGAGAAAAGCGGTCGCCACCATAAACCCGAGCAGCAACTTCCGGGGACTGACGCCGATCAAAAGCATGATCCTAAGGGCGACGCGTCGGTGCAGATTCCATTTCTGCATGGCCAGAGCAATGATAAATCCGCCTATGAAGAGAAAAATGACATTGTTGAAATATTCCGGGGAGACATCTTTCCCGCTCATTACGCCAAGAAGAGGAAAGAGCACGACCGGCAGAAGCGCCGTGGCGGCGATAGGGATTGCCTCGGTGATCCACCAGACTGCCATCAGGATGGCAACAGCCGCCGTTCGCCCCACCAGCGGATTGGTCGGATCAAGGTCGAAAAATATCAGGATGACAAGAGCCAGAGCCGGGCCCAGATAAAGGCCTGTCTTTTGCTTGAGTTCGAATTGATGTACTACTTTATCGATTTCAGACATGACACACTCTGATTTAATTAAGTGACTTGAAAGATGAGAGACAAGATTAAAAAATTTTATGGTTCCGCAAATATTTTCGTCCGGCTGTAGGAATGCAGATAAGCCCATATATAGAGCGTCAAGCCGGAGATAAGAAGCCAGTACATATAAGGCCGGGGTAAATCATAATGCAAGGTTGCTCCGAAATCGTACATAAATGAAAAAAGAATCATCATTGTCGCGATTATGGCAATTATCCATGAAAAAAAGGTAGGCCGGAAATTTCGACCCTTGTTGAAAAGACGCGTGATGGCATAGCCTGTAATAATCATCACTATCGAAATCGCAACCGGAGCGATCACCGGACCGATCCATGGTACCGGGATAAGAAACAATACATCCCAGTCATACAGCGAAGCCGGCCAGTTAATAGTGACCTTAAGCCAGACATAATAAAAAATATCCCAGATACCGAACAAGATCAGGAAATATCCAAACCGTTCCCAGAGCTTCCTCCCCGCCAGGGCGGCTGCCATGAGAAGCATGACAATTGTCGATGCCTCGCGGATAATTTCTATGACAATAAATCTTTCGGGAATACTTACAAGCGGTAATGAAAAACCGCCGGGATAATAAAGCTGCCTCAGATAGACGACCACCGCCGCCTCGAAATAGGCCATTGCCACGGCGAACAGAATTATGAACAGGTATTTTTTCAATATGGACTCTTTTTCGGATATTCGATATTCCCTCTGCAAATACGAAGATACCTTTTGTCGAATTGCGGGTCAAGAGACATTTTAATCAAAGAAATACGGCAGGGTTTTTAACCCTGCCGTTTCAAGTCGGAGACATGGCAATCCTTACCCGAAAATCAGGCGGATAATCTGGTGTCGCACGGGATGATACCGACATCCGGCATAAATTCTTCTTTCAGGCTCGAGAGTATAGACTGCCCTGATTCCCGGGTATTACTCTCAATCTGATTTCCTCCGACTTTTTCTCATGTTTGTGTCTTTTGTAGCATGATTTGCACCGCAGCGGCTGGCCGGTGTATCCCAGACTATGATAATATTCCTGTGCGGCCGTCGTGAAAACGAATTCCTCACCGCAGGAGACACAAACCAGAATGGACGACTTTGCGACCTGTCCCATTCTCCCCCCTGGATTTTGTTTTTTCTCTTCCATGATATTTTACTTCAATATCGCCCGGGCTTATTTCAGCCCGATCGCAAGCAATAATTGCGGGCATCGCTCCAGCAATTCTTTCCTGACCGTCTGCCTTGCCCGGTACAGATACCACCGGACCGTTGCCTCCGGCATATTCATTATGTCCGAAACATGTTTGATGTGACAGCCGTCAACGTCGCGGAGTATAAAAGCGGAGCGCTGTTTTCCGGTTAATGATGCAATCGCCTCCGACAGATGATGATTCAACTGCTCCTTTCGGTAAACGGCATCCGGTGTGTCCACCCGCGAATCGGTCCTTTCTCTCACATCATCGATGGGTTCATGCTGATGACGTTTGTGCTTGCGCAGATAGTCTATTGAGGCATTGAGTGTAATACGATAAAGCCAGGTGTAAAATTTCTTGTTCTCGTCATATCTCCAGATATTCTGGCTGGTCTTGACAAAAACATCCTGGACAATATCGGCGGCATCATCATAATCGTTGACAACCCTGTAAGCCAGGGCCGCCACCTGATTACGATAAAGCCTGACAATTTCTGAAAAGGCTCGTTGATCGCCGTCTTTGATGCGCCTTACTATTTCTCTGGTTTGCGCCTCAATCTGATCAGAATCCGCCTTCGCCAATATGGCCGAATCCTTATAAGTCATAGTTGCTCTCCCTTTTTTTTCACCTTTCCTTGTTATAGCGGCGATTATTTTGGGGGTGAGGCAGATTCTTTCAAGCCCCTGTGTGCCTCACCCCAGCCCCATTTGTTTTTCCTCCGCCGGACGCCCGACCGGATTCTCTTATATCAAATGTGCCTTACATGCTCAGGCGCTATCATTGGCTTCTGGCGCTCGAAAATCCACACCGGGATTCGCCCTTTAGAGTTTAAGCGTATTAAAACTGTTTTTTATATATGGTCAAGAGGGTATTATGGGTGACATAATGGGTACTATTCATACCCCATAAAATAATTACTTAAATGTATATTTTATAAGAAGTTAGGCGGGTGGGGGCATCAATCAATTGCCCTTGGCGAGGTTTTTATGAATTCAGAATTTTCCCAAATGCCCCATTTATTTCAAATTATTATATTTTTTCTCTTCAGAAAACTCGATGCCCTTTAAAAATGTGGTCAGATTGACGCTTTTATTGGATATTCCAAGCTTCTTTCGGATAATTTTCCGCTGCTTCTGAACAGTCTGGACCGAGCTATTCAGGACCGACGCGATATCTTTGCTCGAAAAACCGTTTTTTATCAGGCTGCATATTTCAATTTCCCGCGGCGATAGTTTCGTCAGATCGTGTCTGAGAGTCTCAATGAAGGGAGAAGTAATCTCCGCCAGATCTTTTTCGAGAATTTCGAATGCTTTGATCTTTGACTGATGCGAGGATTCCTTTAGTCTCCGCAGAGTCGGCATTATCAGTTGCTCAACATTGGCCGTAATTTGGTCTTTAATGGATCTTTTCTCATTATCGATCTGGTCCAGGATTTCACGTAATGCAATATTTTTTCGTTCCAAAGCCTCTCGCTCGATTTTCAGCTCTTCGGTGGTCGCGGCCAGTTCCCGGGTCCTTTCATTGACACGCCTTTCCAGTTCCTCCTGATATTTCTGGAGCGCCTCCTCGGCCTTTTTTCTGATAGTTATGTCCTTTACAATACCAAGCATCCGCACGGCTGAGCCTTTTCCATTCCTCATTACATCCCCGGTCTCATAAACCCATTTGACAGAACCATCGGGCCAGATAATACGATGTTCAATATCATAATCGCGGCCGTTTTCGACGCAGCCATTGACCGCTTCTATTACAGCCTGCCGATCATCCGGATGTATGCATTCCAGAAATGCTTCATAATTGCCCCCGAATTCACCCTGGGCAAAGCCGAAAATCGGCTCGATTCGGTCGGACCAGTGAAGCTCACCTGTCTCTATGTTCCAATCCCAGCTTCCAATATTAGCCGCCCGCTGAGCCCTGGCATATCTTTCCTCGCTCATCTGCAGAGCTTCTTCGGCTTTCTTTTGTTCCGTTATATCGACGCCCGAAATGAGCATTCCGCATATCCTGCCTGATCCATTGCAGACCACCGTATGATACCAGGCGAATATCCTTTCCTCGCCGCTTTTCAGGACGATCGGGTACTCCTCCATCTTTATCTCATCAGCGGCGCTGGAAATGATTTCATCGAAAGAATTCAAGACCTGTTGCCGCACGCTTTCAGGGACGCAGATATCAGACCACTTTTTGCCGATCATTTCGGCTTCTTCATATCCCAGAATCAGACGGCCCCTCTTATTAATGAGGGTAACCTTTTGCTCGGCGTCGATAGAGACCATGATAATTCCGGCGGCATTAAGATACCTCTCTGCTTTCTCTTTCTCCGCGATAAGAGCATTGGCCGCTTGTTTCTGCGAAAGGGCGATCCCGATACTGTTCCCTATCCGTTCGAAAAACTCGATAAGGTCAATGGTAAACATTCCTTTGCGGCGATCATTGAATTGTATCAGGCCGATCGGATGTGCTTCCGAAGTGAGAGGAATCAAAGCTACCGATTCATATCCTGCCGCATTGCATCGATTGCGCGTTCTGGCCTGGCGATCCTCATCCGTGGTCGAGGCCAGCAATTCGGTAGTGCAGTTACTCCAGAAACTGCCGCCTTTCGTGAAGAAAGAGTACTTCGGATCAGTCCGGCCGGAGATAATATTGCCGCACATGCATTCAAGGAGGACATTTCCGTTGGCATCACGATCCGGTTCCCCGTTTGCATCATAATGACAGAGATACCTTTCAGCCTCTATAAAAAATTCAGGGAATCCGTTGGCTATATAATAGGGATAATCATCACCTTGCTTCAACCTGATCGCGACCGCCTCGAATCCGGTAAAGTCCCTGATCATAAACAGGATATCCTTGATCGCGTCGGTGATACCCTCAAGCTGATTCAGGCGGTCGAGAATCCGCGCCGTAAGCCTCAGCCGCGATTCAGCCACCTTGCGCTGCGTGATATCCATCGAGGCCCCGGTTATGCCGACAATTTCGCCGTTCTCATCATAAAGAGGCTCCACCGTCATATCGAAATAGCGGGCTTTCCCTTTTATCGTCAGGCAGACTTCATCGCGAATACCGTTGCCTGATTCCAGAACCCCTTTCTTAAGTGCATACAAGCGAGCCGACTCATGAAGGACCAGAAAATCATCATCGGTTCTGCCGATGATATCTTCCGGCCTGTATCCAAGCTGCGGATTATATATCCAGGTATATCTGAGTCCGCGGTCCTGGTTATAGACTTCTATTTTCGAATTTTTCAGGGCGACTCGGAATCGTTCCTCGCTGTCGCTTAAGGCGCGATCGGTCGATTTATGCAGAATGCTGTCCGGCACGATTTCAATTATATGCGTAACGTCGCCGCTTTCCCCGAAAACCGGATATCCATGCACCTCTTCGGTTATTGATTTTCCCCGGGCATCAATATGAATGTGTTCGACAACGGCCGGCTTGCCTGTTTTCCGGACCATGTCTATGGGACATGTCAAGCCGCCGTTCGAGCAGGGCCTGTCAGTATCATGATTCAATGCGTAACAGGTCTTTTTCCCGCAAAACTCCTCCTGCCCCGGTATATTGGATATTTCCACGATATAATTATTGACATCGATAAGGCTGAAGCGATAGGGCAGTGCAGCCAGGGTTTTGCCGAACAGGGCGGGGAATTCGGGAAAATTCAACTTCCCTGAATACGTCCTGCCGGGATTGGCCGCCGGGCCGTTCCTTTTATTGCTTTCCTCGGGCTTCATTCCCGATCCCTTTTTTGATAAGTTCACAAATTATATGGCAATCCGTGGGATTTAAGCCAATCTCAATATCCAAAAAATGAGGTCTTTATCGACATCGCATTCCGGCAGATTTCCCTTCAACAAAATATAATATAAAAATTCCGGGCGGCAATCCAGTTTTTTGGGAAGATTTGCCGTCCCTCCCGGTATTCCTGTCAGAAACTCGAAACCAAACTCAAAACTCAGGAGGTCAGGAAAATGAAAGCAAAGGCATTCACAGGCATAATGTTAGCTGTCGCCCTGCTGGCTCTGATCCCCCTCATCATCAATGCCGGAACCACCGGCAAAATCAAGGGTATTGTTACCGACAAAGAAACCGGCCAGCCAATCCCGGGAGTGTCGGTCTTGATAGTGGGCACTACGCTAGGCGCCATGACCAAGCCCGATGGCACGTTCGAAATCACAAATGTGCCGCCCGGGAAATATACTCTT
>JBFMFJ010000132.1:0-8796 GCA_040752235.1 Candidatus Zixiibacteriota bacterium
TATATTCGGCGGTTATTTATCGTCTGCAGGAATTTGGCAGGACGCCGGATGCGAAAAACATATTGACGAATGCTTTCACGAATGGTGTGGTTTTCGAAGAAGGTAGGGAACCGGTCTCAATCGATTTCAGGGATATCTACCCCGACCGATTGGGAGAAGTCAGGATCATGCCGGGAGATTCGATATTAATTCCCGTGAAGACGGGCGTCGTTGCCGTTTACGGATTGGTCAAACGGCCCGGCTTAATAAATTATGATGGTCCCGCCGGCGCGGCAAAATATATTGGATTGGCGGGTGGGTATGCCTCGGGCGCTGACAAACAGTCAATCAAAATCATCCGCAAAACATCGGGCATGCAGATAGCCGGCGGCCCCGGAATCGATATTTATGACGGTGATACCATAATTATCCCCGAAAACAGGGGTAAGAAGAGCATGTGGGAAAAGATCAAAGACGGCGCTCTTATTCTGGGCGGCCTTGGTATTTTGTATCTGGCTGTTGATAATGCGACGGATTAAGGTATGGAAGAAAAGGAATTCAATCTCTGGAAACTGCTGGAAATAATAGCCCGCAGAATCAAATTCATTATTTTCTTTATTCTTCTGGTCACGGTGACGGCGACAGTTATTTCATTGCTTCTGCCAAAATGGTACCAGGCCACGACCCTGGTACTTCCCCCCAAAGATGAAGGACTGAAACTGGGCTGGGGCGGAAGTATCGACAGGATGACGTCGCTGACCTCAGGCCTGAGTCTTCCGCTTATGGCGACCCCGACCGATGTCTATGCCAGAATTGTGGGGAGCCGGGCTCTTCTGGAACGGGTTGCCGACAAAAATAACCTGTCCGGCTATTACAATTTGGAATCCCGGGGTGATTTATATAAGCGTATCGAGGAGAAACTGGATTACCGGGTTACGCCCGAAGGTTTGATGGAGATATCTTTTACCGACCGAAACGCCGAAATGGCGGCGCAGGTAACGAACTCCTTTGCTGAAGAACTTGATGCTCTTAATCGACAGCTCGCTACATCCCGTGCAAGATTGGCCAAGGAATTCATTAAGGACCGTCTGAGCACGGCCTCTGCGGATCTGGAATCAGCCCGTCGGGCGCTTCAGGATTTCCAGGATAAGAATATGGCGATTGATCTGGACAGACAGACGCAGTTGGCCATCGAATCAGCGGTTGGGTTAAAAGTTGACCTTGCTCGCAATGAAATCGAGCTGAATCTGAAAGAAAGAACACTTTCTCCCAATCATCCCGATGTGATTATTCTCCGCCAGCGGGTCAATGAAATCAAGAAACAAATAAGCAACCTTGAATTTGGCGGCAGTGACAGCACCTTCCTTAATTTGCCTATTTCCGAGGTTCCTCAGCTTAAAATAATATATGCCGAATTGACCACCAGAGTGCAAATTGCCGAGACCTTATTCAGGCTGCTGTCGGAGCAATATGAGCAGGCCAAAATCCAGGAAATGATGAATACCCCCACAATATCCATCATAGACCGCGCGTATCCGCCCGAATTGCCGATTAAACCCCAAAAAAGAATAATCGTTTCAATTGCGTTTATCATATCCCTGGTTATAGCGATTTTTCTGGCATTATTCTTCGACTATCTGGAAAATCTAAGGACCAAGTCACCTGCCGATTATGACCGGGCAAGATATTTTATGGATGTTATTTTGGGCTGGCTTCCGGGGGTGAAAAAAACAGCCCGGACCAAATGATAAACGTATAATAAATATGTATGAAATCGCGCCGGGAATATCGGCGGCCCGAGAGTAAACCAGTTCAAATATCGAGGAAATTATGAATAATTCGGTGATTGATAAATCAGTTAAAATCGGTGATGGGACCACTTACGGGCAATTCTGTGTCTTTGATAAGGATGTGACAATCGGAAACAGCTGCCGGTTCGGTAATAATGTAGTAATTCATGCCGGTTCCCGGGTTGGTGACAATGTCAGAATAGATGATGGTACCGTTATCGGCAAATATCCGATGCGGGCGGCCAATTCGGCCGTTACCAGGGACCAGGAATTGCCGCCGACCATGATTGGCTCGGATTGTATAATGGGCACCAATGTGGTTATATACAGGGGAGCGGAAATAGGGAGGAAGGTTCTGGTTGCCGACCTGTCAACGGTGCGGGAAAATGTCACGATCGGGGATTTTACCATTGTCGGCCGCGGAGTGGCAATCGAGAATTTCTGTAAAATTGGCCGTTATTGTAAACTTGAAACGAATGTATATATCACTGCCTATTCCGAGCTTGAGGATCGTGTTTTTGTAGCGCCCTGCGTGGCTACTTCGAACGACAATTATGTCGGGCGTACCGAAGAGCGATTCAAACATTTCAAGGGAGTGATTATCAAAAAGGGCGGGCGTATCGGCGTTAATGCGACTATCCTCCCCGGCAAAACAATTGGGGCCGATGGTCTTATCGCCGCCGGAGCGCTGTTAACGAGCGACTGCCCGGATAAGAAAATTATGGCGGGTGTTCCTGCCAAGCAGTTCCGTGATGTACCTGATGAGCAGCTGCTGGAAAACCAGGGCTGGAAAGAATAAAGGAGATGTCTATGGCGGTTCCGCTGTTGGATTTGAAGCGTCAATATATAAAGATAAAAGACCGAATCGATCAGGCTGTTCTTGATGTTTTTGACAAGGGATATTTTATTCTTGGCCCACCGGTCGCCAAACTGGAAAAGAGAATTGCGGAGCTTTGCCGCGTCAAATACGGCATCGGCGTGGCATCCGGGACGGATGCGCTGCTTATATCGCTTCGTGCCGCCGGAGTCGGGCCGGGTGATGAAATAGTAACTTCCGATTATTCGTTCTTTGCATCAACCAGCGTTATCAGCAGGGCCGGAGCCATCCCGGTGTTCGTCGATATTGAAAAGGATACCTATAACATTGATCCTTTGAAATTGGAAAAAGCGATCACGCCCAGGACGAAGGCCATAATCCCGGTCCACCTGTTCGGCCAGGTGGCGGACATGGATCCGATTATGAAAATAGCCCAAAAACACAACCTGGTGGTTATTGAAGATGCCGCGCAGGCCATTGGCGCCGAATATAAGGGGCACCCGGCCGGTTCAATCGGCGATTTCGGTTGTTTTTCGTTTTATCCCTCAAAAAATCTCGGCGGCGCCGGAGACGGCGGGATGATCGTTACCAAAACCGAGGATTATTGCGATATGTCGCTGATGTATCGTCTGCACGGTTGGAAACTGAAATATCGTCCTGAAGTGGTCGGATATAATTCGCGGCTGGACAGTCTTCAGGCAGCGGTTCTCGATGTAAAACTTGATTATTTGCATGAATGGTCCGAGGCAAGAATTGCCAATGCAAAAAAATATGATGCCGCCTTTAAGGGAACAGCTATTAAAATTCCGGTGGTCAAAGACTACTCTTATCATATTTACAATCAGTACACTATCGCCGTGGAAAATCGCGATGAATTGATGGTGACTTTAAAGGAAAAACAGATCGGTCATGATATTTATTATCCGGTGCCTTTCCATCTCCTGGCCTGTTACAGGGATCTTCCTTATAAGAATGGTGATTTCCCTGTCAGCGAATGGGCGGCCGACAGCGTAATTTCCATTCCGATCTATCCCGAGTTGACCGCCGAAGAACAGGAAGAGGTTATCGAAGTGGTCAAATCGGCTTCGGCATAGTAAAAACATGTAAATAAGAACGGCCTCTTCTTCTGAGAGGCCGTTTGCAATAAATATGACTCAAAAAAAGAAATTAATCGTTTCAATAGTCGGCGCCCGGCCGCAGTTTATAAAACTGGCATCATTGACCCCGACAATTTCCAGAAAATTCAATCATGTCATTGTTCATTCGGGCCAGCATTATGACCTGATGATGTCGGATATCTTCTTTCAGCAGCTCGAAATTCCAAAGGCCGATTATAACCTGGCCGTCGGATCGGGCAATCATGGGGCAATGACCGGGATGATAATGAGTCGCTTTGAGGCCCTCCTGATGAAACTCCGGCCCGATATGGTTCTTGTTTACGGGGATACGAACAGCACTCTGTCCGGGGCCCTGACCGCGGCGAAACTTCAAATCCCGGTCGGGCATGTTGAGGCGGGATTGCGGTCGTTTCGGATGGATATGCCGGAAGAGGTCAATCGCCGCCTGACCGATCATGTCGCGCGAATCCTGTTCTGCCCGACGGCGCAGGCTGTCAAAAATCTGAAAAATGAGGGTATCCGAAAAGAAGTTATTTTATCCGGCGACCTGATGTACGAATTGATTGATCATTATCGGGAAAAAATAACTGACAATACCGGTGTCCTGGCCAGCTTTGAGGTTGAGAGACAAAAATATCTGCTTATGACGATGCACCGTGCGGGCAATGTCGATTCTTATGAAAATATCAGGCAAATTGTGAATATTTTGTCGGAATTAAATCGAGTCGTGATTTTTCCGATTCATCCCCGGACAAAGAAGAACCTGACTCGTTTCGGCTTTTCTCGAAAATTGAAATCACTTCCCCACATCAAACTGGTGGAACCGGTGTCGTATCTTGATAATCTCAGCCTGATAAATTTCGCCGAAGCCGTGCTGACCGACTCAGGAGGTATTCAAAAGGAGGCCGTGGCTCTCGGGACCCCATGTCTTACCCTGCGCGACGAGACCGAGTGGATCGAGACTCTAAATAGAGGCAATCATCTTGTGGGACTTTCGGAAAAGAAAATCATGAGAAATCTAAAGGGCCTTCAGCGGTCAGGAAGAAAAAACTCCTGCAAAATTCGGGGACGGAAGCCATCGGAAATCATAACATCTACTATATTGAGTTTTTTCAGGGATATCTAAATTGTCAGGAACCGGCAGCATAAAACAGGCAATTCTTGGCGTATCGGGGATTGTGCTGATCTCAAAACTGCTTGGGTTCGTCCGCGAAATGGTAATCGCCGAGCGTTTTGGAACCTCGCTTGAATACGACATTTTTTTAATCGCCATTGCCGCCCCCATATTTTTCAATGTTGTCATTGTCCGTGCCACCAATTTCCTGCTGGTGCCGTTTCTTTCCGGTAAAATCAATAAGACAGGCGAAACCGATTCATCCCGAGGGACCTGGGGAGTAATCAATTCACTATTGGCCGTTGTTCTTTTTCTGATTCTTTTAATCATTCTGCTGGCGCCGTATCTGGTCAGGCTGATAGGTCCTGATCTGGAGGGCGAGTCGCTGTCGAACGGAATTTTTTATTGCCGGGCAATCTCAGTTTTAGTGTTGTTTGGATTCGCCGAATCGATGTTGCGTTCGGCCCTGAATGTTATGAAGTCTTTTGTTTATCCTGCCATTGGGACGATTGTACTTAATATCGTCGCTATATCGACCATATATTTATTTTCCGGCGGGCTTTCGGTTAAGGCCATTTTGCTGGGACTAATTCTGGGTTATTTTCTGCAGGTGATATTTCTTCTTATCAGAGTAAAATACACCGGTTTCTTTAAGAATTTTCGAGTTCAGCTGTTCGGCCCCGAAACGGTCAAAGTCTTCTCGGTGGGCGGGGCCATTATTGCCGTCGAGTTGCTGGTCAGCACTTATTTCCTGATAGATAGATATTTTGCCTCGGGGCTCCGGGAAGGAGTCGTCTCCGCGTTAAACTATTGCAGCCTGCTGGTGAATCTGCCGGTAAGCATTATCGGTTTTGCCATTGCCTCGGTAACATTTCCATATTTAAGCGAGAACTCGCATATTGAAGGCAATTCGCGTTTTGCGAGAGTGCTGCATTCGGCGTTGACTCTGGCGCTGGTTTTCGGTCTGCCGTGTGGCCTGTTTTATTTATTATTTCCGCAGGAATTGACGGCAGCGGTCTTTTTCCGCGGGGCTTTTGATTTGTATTCGCTGGAAATAACATCAAAAATACTGATTACCCTTGCCCCATATCTGGTATGCCTGTTTGTCTATACTATTCTGATTCAAGCCTGTTATTCATCGGGACATCAAAAGACCGTTTTTTATGTGGCCGTCATTTCAGTGATTATGAAAGGCTTTCTGACCTGGCTGCTCATGGGATGGATGGATTATCCCGGAATCGGCCTGGCGACATCCATCGTGCAATTGTTTACGGTCGGGATGCTGTCATGGATTCTCTATCATGACGGCAAGCTGGACGAAATAAAGAAGCTGGCTGTAAATATTTTCAAGGTTGTGGCCGCGTCCATACCACTGCTGATAACAGGCTATTATTTCAAGCAACTACCTGACTTTAACATGGATATGGACCTGATTTCAAGGTTCCGGGTTGTTCCGGCCGGTTTGATTTCGCTGGTCGGATTTATTATTATTGGTTATCTGGTAAAGATAGAAATAGTCCGAGATGCTGTAAACAAAATGACAGGCAGGGCCTGATGCACAGCGCCATTCAAGACCATCCGATATCACGCATTTCATGGCGGGCGTTTTCCATATGGTCGGCCGTACTCCTGATACTGGCCGCTGTTCCGGCGGTATGGCTGCTGATAAGCGGTCGGACCATTATGGCCGCGGCATATTGCACCATTCCGTTCATCGTATTTTTCATTTCTTCTCCGCGCTACAGTTTTTATTTATTCCTGGCTTTGAATTTTATTTATGCACCATATTACCTGACCGGAATGGCGATTCATCCATGGGACCTTGCGGCCCTGCTTTTTGCCGCGGCGGCGTTTGTCTCCTGGATGCTGAAATATTCTTCCACGATGGATAAGACCAGCCTCGATTATTATCTGCTATTCCTGATTCTGGCCACCGCCTTCTCGGCGTTTTTTGCCTACAGGCCGGCGCTTTCGATTGTCCCGACTGTCAGAATCATTCTTGTTTTTGTCATTTTCAGAGCGATATATTATTTGTCCGGCAGGATGTCTCCATCAAAAATGATACAGTTTTTCATTCATGCCTATACTTTGGTTTCTCTGTATAATTGCCTGGTATTTTTTTCGCATGGGGGAGGAATAAGAATCTTCGGATTTTCCGGAATCGCTTTTGAGACATTTTGCATGGTCGGTGTCCCGGTTTCCCTGGCTTATGCCATCTGGCACCCGCGGAATTCGGGGCGCGTGTTTTACTCTTTCCTGTTTCTGATAAACCTGATTGCTACCGTTGCGACCGGCTCGCGGGGACCTTTGTTGACTATAGGCATAGCCATTCCGGTCCTGCTGCTGGCTTCATATATAAAGGCCCGAAAGACTGGCTGCTCCTATGCCCGCAAATATGTTCATGGCTTTGTCATTATCCTGATTCCCGTCGTACTGGCCCTTATTATCAGCTCGGGATATTTTCTTCTGGTCGGCGAGAGATTCGAAGAACTCGGTGCGGAACAGCCCAAAGGAACAATACTGCTTCGGCTTTCGCTCTGGAAAGCTGCTATCGAGGGCTTCCTGCTTGATCCGATTACCGGAATAGGCATCGGGAATTTCCGCGTCATAGATGATCTGCTTACCCACCTGAAATTCGATGCCGTACGCTATTATCTGATCGGCCTTTCTTTTCATAATGTTTTCCTTCAGTATCTTGCCGAAACCGGTATACCGGGAGCACTGGCCATACTTCTTCTGGGGTGGAATGCCCTGAAAATCGGACGGAGAGTGTTCCTGTTCAATGGAAAAACCGAGGATTTACCCCTGGCCGCGTCTCTTTTCATAAGTGCTTTTGTGTTCTTTATAACCATATTTTATATGCGAGCCTGGACCTGGGGTCAGGAAGGATATGTCCTGGCTCTGATCCTCGCGCTGCTGGCTCGCTCTTACAGGCCGACTCAAACGGCAGGCGGCTAATAAATGCCATACAAAATAGTCATACTGGGATATTCAAGCTCCGTGCATATTATCCGTTGGGCAGGCGGACTGGCCCGACTTGATCACGATGTCAGAGTTATTTCACTTGGCGGCGGGAAAATAGATAATATCGAGACGATTATCATCCCCGCGGGATCAAACCGGAGCATCGGTTATCTCCTGAATTCAGGGCGTGTCCGCAAATTAATCAATGGCATTAAGCCGGATTTGCTGCATTCTCATTTTGCCACCGGATTCGGGATGTGGGGGATGCAATCTAAATTCCATCCGCATATAATTTCGGTCTGGGGAGCTGACGTTATCGACTTTCCGAATACCTGGTTGAAAAGGAAGTTACTGGGCCGAATTCTTCATTCGGCCGATCGTATCACTTCGACCAGTCTTTTTTTGAGGCAAAAAACAGTCGGGCTTTTCAGCGATCTCGAAAAAAATATAAGTGTCATTCCCTTTGGCGTTACCGTCTCTGACATTATCAAGCGTCCTCGGAATGACGGTCTTACGCGCCTCGTATTTATAAAGGCGCATCGCAAAAAATACGGTCCCGATATTTTAATTGAGGCAGTCTCAGAGGCCGTGAAATCCGGTCTGAATCTGCATCTGACCATCGCCGGTGAAGGCGGAATGACCGGTCAATTGCAGGATCAGGTGAAACGGCTGGGATTGAACGAATACGTGACATTCGCGGGGTTTATTGATAACCGAAATATGCCGGAATTTCTGGCGGAACAAGATATAATGGTTATGCCTTCCGTAATGGATTCCGAATCATTCGGGGTGGCAGTGCTGGAAGCGTCGGCGGCCGGTCTTCCGGTTATCGCCAGCCGTATCGGCGGTGTTCCCGAGGTTCTTCGGGATAATGAGACAGGTATTTTGGTTCCGGCCGGTGATGTCGCATCATTGACGACTTCGATTATCAAGCTGGCGCAAAACAGTGAAGTACAGAAGAAAATGGGTTTGGCCGGACGGAAATTCGTCGAGGACAATTACCGCTGGGATGAT
>JBFMFJ010000133.1:0-8769 GCA_040752235.1 Candidatus Zixiibacteriota bacterium
TCACAGTCATACAATCAGATGGAAAGATAGAATCACCGGCGGTAAATTCGAGAATCCGCAGAATCGTCAATTTCATGAGACTCTTGTCAGGACACTGGTACCTCAAAGAAAGCTTCGCCTGACAATTCTAAGACATGGGAATACACCGTTGGCATATCTGTATGCCTTCGACTATAAAGGAAGACTGAATCTCTATAATATAGCGACAGAGTCTTTCTATGAGAAAAAATCGGCCGGCATAATACTGTTGCATCTTCTGACTGAGCAGGCGGTCCGGGACGGCTACAATGTAGTCGATTTCTCGCGCGGTGAGGGGGGACATAAGGAACGATTTATAAATGACAGCGCCGGTAATTATCAGTTTAAAATTTATTCGAGCAAGTCATCATATTATGCCGCGGGAACCTATGATGCTGTCAAAAGAAATAAACTTGTGGAACGCATGATTCGATTCGCTCGGATCAAGGATTTCCGGGACAGGCTGGCCTCGCGATATAAGCGCGACGGATTTGGCGGGATAATAGAATATCTTTTGAAAGGCATTCTCGAATTCATCATCGACTATAAAAAGGTTGGGGTATTCCGACTGGAAAAAATTACATCAGAAATCACGGCCCGCGATGATATCCGGGTAGAGCAGTTAAAGCCGGAAGATATCGAAATGATCGGCTCCTTTATGGGATTTGCCCTTGACTCGGAGAAATATAGAATTGTGATGAATAGATTTTCTCGCGGCGGTGAGTGTTATGTTTTAAGATGTGATGAATCGACCGCCTCCATGGGCTGGGTGACCTATGGGAAAGACTATTTGCAGGAGGCCGAAAGGGAGATCGAGATCGGCGTGGATCAGGTTCTATTGGCTGATTTTTATACCTCGCCCATCTTCCGGGGTCGGGGATATTCATCATATCTGATTGAATACGTGGCAGATAGATTGATTTCACGGGGCAAGAATGTTCTGCTTCCGGACTCCCTTGTCAAGATCTTGCGGAGGAAGTCACCGGGTAAGTTTGTTTTATCCAGGGTGTCTGAAGTCAAAACGATCAAATTTCTGGGGATAGGGCTGAATTAAAAAAATTCTACCTGATTAGACGGCAAAGAGATAGAAAAAATCGCAAACCTGCCGATAATTTCGATATATGGTGTTCGGATGAACAAAATTAATGGTTTTTAGGGCATTAAAAATTATAAAATACAATAATATGTATATAATTTCGTATTTAGTTTTATTAAAATCGAAAAACAGCTAATTCTAAAATAAGAGGGACCATAAATTGGAATTCAATAAAAACAGCCTTCGTATTGACGCTGAACAGGTTGCGGAAGATTTATGCCAGACAATTCTTAAGCAGGTCCGCGGCACCTTGAAGAAAGGCGGAGCGGTGGTTGGTATCTCCGGGGGGATTGACTCCTCGGTAGTCTCGGCTCTTTGCTCCAAAGCACTTGGTCCGGATAGGGTTCTGGGGGTTATGATGCCGGAAAAAGAATCGGCCGGTGAAAGCAAGGACTTGGCGAAGATTCTGGCCGACAAATTCGGATTCGAGACGACTGTTGAGACTATTTCCGGAGGACTCGAGGGGATGGGCTGCTATGACCGCAGGAATGAGGCCATAAAATCGGTTTTCCCGGATTTTAATGAAGCGACCGACAAATGCAAGATCACCATCCCGACCAATATCCTCGAAAAAGATACTTATAATTTCTTCACGCTGGTTGTTGAAAAACCGGATGGGGCAGTCTTATCAAAGCGCATGCCGCCGGCCGCTTATCTGCAGGTTGTGGCCGCCTCGAATTTCAAGCAAAGACTTCGAATGACCACGCTTTATTATCATGCCGAGAAACGCAACTGGGCGGTGGCCGGAACCGGAAACAAGGATGAACATATGCAGGGATTCTTTGTCAAATACGGAGACGGCGGCGCCGATTTCAAACCGATAGCGCATCTTTTCAAAATACAGGTTTATCAACTGGCGGAATACCTCGGTGTACCGAAGGAGATAATCGGCCGAACCCCGACCACCGATACATACAGCGCTGAAGTGACCCAGGAAGAATTTTTCTTCGGACTGGACTTTTACCGGATGGACATGCTCTGGCATGCCCTGGAAAATAATGTCCCGGCGGAGAAGGCGGCCGAGGTGCTCGGGCTTTCCGTCGATCAGGTGAAGCGGGGATATGTCAATATTGACAGGAAAGTGAAGGCAACAGAATATTTGAGGATGCATCCGCTTGAGATAGTATAAGTACTTAATCGGAAAATTATTAGTTGTAAGAATAGAAAGGAAAAAGATGGCAGTCGTAGATCAAGCACAGGTTAAAACCAGACTGAAAGATTTTATTACCGAGACATTTCTGGTGGGAAGCGATATCGGCAGTGTCGCCGACAACGACTCCTTTATGGAGAAGGAAATTATTGATTCTACCGGCGTCCTGGAATTAACGGCATTCGTGGAAACGGAATTCGGAATCACCATTGAGGATAATGAAATGACCCCGGATAATCTTGACTCCATAGCAAAGCTGGTCAAATTTATCGCCAGGAAATCCGGCTGATATACAGGGCGGGCGATTGCCCGGGTATTGACCTCCCCACAATATCACAACCAACATTATGAACTGCACATGAATATTAATGGCTTATTGGAAATCGGGGCTCGCGGTTATCCGGAAAATTACGCCGTGATTCATCAGGAACGGCGCGTTAAATATCGGGAGCTGTATGGACTGGCCAGACAAATCGGCTCTTATCTGGAAGGACTTGGTCTTGAAAAAGGATCGCGGATCGCCATCCTTTTTGAAAATTCCGTGGAATATGTCGCCATATTCTTCGGCATTTTCGAGGCTGGTTATGTGGCGGTCCCGATTGATACTTCATTGAAGCCGGAAAAGATGGGCTACATAATCGAAGACTGCGGCGCTGAGTTACTGTTTATCCAATCGAAATTCGTGCGGCATTTTGATAAAATCGTCGGCGAATCATCTCCCTTGAAATTCGTGGTTTCGAATAAGAAAATCAATATCAATCGGCAAGGGATAAAGATCGACGGACTGGATGGAATATTGACGGACAATGCTGATGTTTCCTCGAAATTCCCCGGGTCGGGGACATTACCGGAAAAAATACCGACTCTGAATGAAATGTATGCCATGACGTTGGAGTCATCAAAGGGCCTCGCGGCGATTTTCTATACATCGGGAAGTACCGGAACACCGAAAGGTGTCATGCTGTCTCATCTGAATCTCGTTTCCAACACCATTGCCACCGTCGATTATTTGAAATTGACGTCGGATGACAGAATCATGGTGATTTTGCCGTTTTATTATATTTACGGCAATTCACTTTTACTGACACATGTTCTTGTCGGCGGGACTTTGGTGATTGATAATAGATTCCTGTATCCTGAGGTGATACTTGATTCAATGGAAAACGAGAAAGCAACCGGATTCTCCGGGGTTCCGTCGAATTTCATCATCCTGCTTAACAATTCAACCTTTCCGACAAGAAAGCTCGAGCATCTTCGGTATTTCACCCAGGCGGGCGGGGCGATGGCGCCGGAAATTATCAAGAAACTGATGAATGCCTTTTCGAATAAGGAAATCTATATCATGTACGGTCAGACCGAAGCCGCCCCGAGGATCTCATGGCTGCCCCCCGGAAGACTCCGTGAAAAGGTCGGATCGATCGGCATACCGGTTCCGAAGATCGAAATAAAAATTATTGATGAAAACGGCCGCGAGTGTCCATCGGGAGAATCGGGTGAACTGGCCACTCGCGGGGACAATGTGATGCTCGGTTATTGGAATCAGCCGGAGGAGACCAGTCAGGTGATTCGTGACGGCTGGCTGTTTACCGGTGACCTGGCGCGTAAGGATGATGAAGGGTACATCTACATTACCGGTCGCAAAAAGGAAATTATCAAAACGGGCGGCAATAGAGTCAGTACCAAGGAGATCGAGGAATGTCTTCTCGAGAATGAGAGTATCATGGAAGCGGCTGTGTTCGGGATCCCGGATGAATTATTGGGCGAAGCAGTCAAAGCGGTTATTGTCCTGAAGGACGGGCACAGGGCCGCTGTCAAAGACATTCAGACTTATTGCAAGGCACGACTGGCCGACCATAAAGTGCCAAAAGTAGTAGAATTCATGGATGCCTTACCCAAGTATCAATCGGGTAAAGTAAATAAAATGCTTCTCAAGAATAGTGTATGATTTTTATATAGCAAGGAGTGTGTAATGAAATTCTCAAAGGATATCATCAAATCCGATCCTGCCTATGAAGCCGGTCTCGTCCAGGAATTTTTGGCCGCCCAGGTCAAAAGCGTTCCCAAAAGAGACGGTATTATAGTCGGGGTCAGCGGCGGAGTAGACTCGGCTGTTGTCGCGGCGCTTTCGGTTAAAGCGGTTGGCAAGGATAATGTGATGGGAATGATTCTACCTGAGAAAGAGTCCAATCCGATTTCGGAAGAATATGCTCTCAAGGCCATCAAAAAGCTCGGAATTAGACATATCAAAGTTGACCTGACCGACAATGTCGCCAGTTTCGAGGCCTACAAGAATCGCGACAAAGTAATCAAGGAGATATTCCCCGGTTACGGGCCCAATCATAAATTCAATATACACTTGCCTCAAAATCTGCTTGATGTGGATCGCTATAACTATTACACACTTCGTGTTGATGACGGAAAAGGCAATGTCCAGGAAAAGCGTCTGACCAAGACACAGTTGCTGGCCATAACGGCCGCGGCCAATGTGAAAATCAGGTCGAGGATGATTGCCCTGTATTACTGGGGCGAGCGATATAACTATCTGGTGGCCGGTACCACCAACAAGACCGAATTTATCCTTGGTGATTACTGCAAATATGGTGACGGCGGAACCGATGTGGAATGCGTTTCGCATCTTTACAAGACCAATATATATGAGCTGGCCGAATATCTGGAGGTTCCGAAAGAAATCAGGGAAAGAACCCCCAGCCCGGACACCTTCAGTCTGCCGGTCTCTGATATTGATTTTTATTTCTGTTTGCCGTTTGATTTGCTCGACCCGCTTTTGTATGCCTGGGAATATGGCATCAAAGCGGCCGAAGCCGCGAAGGCTCTTGGTTTGAAGGAAGATCAGGTTAACCGGGCTTTCCGCGATTTCCAATCCAAGCATACTTCGACCGAGCACATTCGCGCTTTGCCGATGTCCATCGAGCGTGACTGGGTCAAGTTTGCCGACAGGAGGTAGCTTAAGTCAATAAGCTGATAGGACTTATACGGTTTGGGCAGTATCGTCCAATCCGTGATTTTAGGGATAAGTTTTTATCTTTACAAAGACCAAATAGTCACTTTAATTGGATGTTTGCAAGGAACCTTTTTATTGATTTGGGTTAAGATAATTGCAGAGATTGCCCGAATCAGGTATTGAAGCTCATTAAAGACAGTTTTGGAAAGGTCCGACGTAATTGAACAACAGCCAGAAAAATAACAATAAAAATCATAAAGCCGCTAATTCCGGTCATAACATGTTTGATGTTACCGATATCCTGGCGATCGTATGGCGGCGGAAATGGCTTATAATTCTTCCGGTAATACTGGTGACTGCGGCCACCTTCGCCGGCTCATACCTAATCACTCCGGAGTATGAATCGTCCGCCATTCTCTGGTTGGGCAATCCGGTCAAGCTATCCGGCGAATTACAGAGGTTGCTTGGTGATGCACGGCAGGGATATCGCAGCGCGCGTGATGAGCAATTGGAATTAAGAAGTCTTCAAAATGAAATTACATCTTCGCCATACATAAGTCAGTTAGTTACTATATTAAAGCTGGATCAAAATCCGGACCTGGACAAAGCCGCCCGCCGGATACAGGCGGCGCAGCCCGAGCTGACTCTGGATCAAATAAAGCTTGATATTCTTGTCTCCCGCCTGAGGGACAAGATAGGGGTGAGCTACGCCGGCAAGGATCAGATTCAGGTCACGGTTCAATCCACTGACCCGTTCATGGCGCGGGATATGACCCAGACTCTGAGCGAGGTGTTTATCTCGGAGAAGATGAAACAGGAATTGGGAACTGTCAGGATGTCCCAGGATTTTTCATATGAACAGCTTGCCAAGTACGAGAAAGACCTGCGAGATAAAATCGATGCCAAGACTAATTTCGAAAAAGAATTCATGAAGATCCAGCTTGACGATGTGGTGGCTTCGGACGAAAACAGGAAAGCCATCAATTCCGAGATCGAGAGCAGCAATCTCGACATCGAAGAGGCCAAAGGTGAAGAACGCCGGCTGATTTCGGAATTGTCGGATAAAGCCGGTCTTACCTCGAAAAATTTGACTTTGACCGAGTCGGAGAATCTTAAAAGACTCAAAAAAGATTTGACTGATCATCTTGAGACAATCGCAAATTTAATGATAAAATACACCTGGAGCGCTCCGGAAATATTGAATTACAAAACGCGGTTATACCGGATGTTGCGGGATATCGAGGATGAGCATAAGCGTCTGGTCAATCAGCAATTTTCGGATCAGGACAGCAGCGTTCGGGAATCGCTTGCTCAGCTGTTCAATGTCCGTGCCGAACTGGATGTGAATTACTCCAAGGTGAATAACCTTCGGCTGGCTCTGGATGATTTGAACAGCAAAGTCGGGATGATTCCTGAATACCAGGCAAGACTGGACCAGCTCGACAGGGAGATCGTGGCGGCGCGTGATCTGCGGGATAAGTTTAAGGAACAGCAGGAAAGCTCTCAAATCTCGCAGGCTTTACTGCGTGAGACGAAATATCAGGTTATCGAGCCGGCCAAAGTGCCTCTGGCGCCATTCAAACCTCAACGAGCCAAGATCGTCGTCCTCGGATTCCTGCTCGGCATGGCCATCGGCGGCGGTGCTGTCCTGTTGACCGAGATGTTTGACAAATCATTCCGCAAGGTGGAAGAAGTCGAGCAGCTGGTCGGATTCCGGGTTATCGGTGTCATACCCCAGATTCAATCCATAAAGAAGCTGAAAACCGGCAGCTGATTTTCATTTCAGCTATATCATCGCAGCGGATAATATTCTCAAAAATCGTAATGATTATTGTCCTCAATTTGATTTTTAATTATCTGCAAAACTATGCATAGTCGAATGGCTGGCTCATCCGGCCATCAGGCAAAAAAACATTAATTTTTTGTGCATTTTTTTGTTGCGAAAGTCAAAAAAAGCCTTATTATTAAATAAGTGTAAGAGCATTTAATGCAATAAGATACCAGCGGTTTACATACTTAACGCAGAAATCCATATCTGCCATCTATAAAAAGATGAATTTTTTATCTATTATGGGTAAGATTATAATTGTTTTTCAAATATAGATATTTGGATAAGTCATAGTACTCTGAAAAAAAACTAAACGCATATAAGATCTCGTGAAAGGGAAACTGATGCATCGTCGCTATTGTCCGCCCTTGATCACCAATGCATCCGGAAAGAGAAAGCGACTATGGGATATAGTCGTGCTGCTTCTTTTCGGATTTTTTATTGGTGCACAGCTCAATGCAGCTACTGTTTTCACGGATAAGATGGATTATCCCCCGGAAGATACGGTCTTAATTACCGGGACCGATTTCTGGGCTAATGAGACTGTCACCGTGCAGGTGACACATTTTGACGGTAATACACCCGAGACCCCCAGTTATGATCCATGGAATGTCGTTGCCAACAGCTACGGCATCTTTGAAGCCAATTGGGTTGTTCCGGAGGATGCTCTGGCCGAGACTCTGGTTGTTACGGCCGAAGGGCAAAATTCCGGGTATATTGCCTCAACCATTTTTTCGGACTGCAACTCTATCCTGGTGCTCTCCTCATTTTTGGAGGATACTCTTTGCCCGGGCAATCCAATAGAATTTTGCGTAACACTGTACGAGCCTTGCCCGGGTGGAGGTTATGCTCCCCTGGTCAATCGACCCATATTATTTTTCCTTAACGATGGTAATTGCGGCGTTAATGTGGGACAGTATCCTCTCGCAACGATTTACACGGACGGTAATGGCGAGGCCTGCTTTTACACGGACGCTCCGGATTTAAATGGATCGTATTCTTTGAGGGCCAAATTCCTTGGCGAAGACAAGCCCGGTCCGGGAGACCCTCCCAATGATGCCTGCGATCCGAATAAGAAGGTAAATATATCAGCCTCGAACTTCTGTCAGGAATTTGTGGTTGATGCCTCCAATTCGGCATGCCAGGATAATCCCCCGGTCGCGACCTGCCCGGGAGATACTTCTGTTTTCTTATGCAGCCTGGGTCAGGTATGCATTCCCGGTTTCGGGACTACTGATCCTGATAATAACATCGAATCAATTACGGTTTCCCTGGGAACGCTCAGCAGCGGAACCGTCTGTTTTACGCCCACGGGCGCGGGCGCATATACCATAACATTGATTGCAATCGATTCAACAGGGTTGGCGGACACCTGTGAAACGGTCGTAACAGTGTCTCTTAATAATGCTCCCGTTTGTAATCTGCCTTCAAGCGGCAGCTATTTTGTGTGCGACGACACAACTTTCAGTTTCCCGGTTTCGGCGACAGACGCCGATGGTAATCTGGTCGGATGTACGAAAACATCCGGCCCCGGAACCCTTTCAGGAGGCAATTGGACCTTTACAACGACCGGCCCCGGCGTTTACAGTGCGTCCTTTACATGTACCGACGCATGTGGCGCCTCGTGTTCAGGCACGGTCAATATAACTGTAAGCTATAACAGCGCGCCGGTGTGCAGCCTGCCCTCCGGCGGCAGTTACTTTGTATGCGCCGAC
>JBFMFJ010000134.1:0-8717 GCA_040752235.1 Candidatus Zixiibacteriota bacterium
TACGCCAGATTAAACAACAATGTTCACTGGGCCTCGGACGTCGTGGGAGGAGCGCTCATCGGGATTACTATCGGGCAGGTGGTAGTGCATTTTAACATGAAACTGCGGTCAAAAAAATAAATGAATATTGATTTCATGATATCGTTCGCATCTATTAACAGAGGCCGAAAATCCTTGACACTGTTACCAAAAAATATAATCATGGTACAGTTTTAATGATGTATGTAACATGTTTTTATTTTTCAGCCATAATATAAGATTATATCGGGCATTTAATATACTGTGAGGACTATATGAACCTGGAATTACTGTCGAGAATTCAGTTCGGTGTGACAATCGCCTTTCATTATTTATTCCCTCCCCTCAGTATCGGGCTGGGCGTGATACTGGTCATCATGGAGGGGATGTACATGAAAACGAAAAATGCCATGTATCACCGCATGACCCGTTTCTGGGTGAAAATATTCGGTTTAATATTCGCTCTGGGTGTGGCAACCGGGATAGTCATGGAATTCCAGTTCGGGACCAACTGGGCGACATATTCGCGCTTTGTCGGCGATGTTTTCGGCTCCGCCCTGGCGGCCGAGGGAGTGTTCGCCTTTTTCCTTGAGTCCGGTTTCCTGGCCATACTGCTGTTCGGCTGGGATAAAGTCAAACCGCGAACCCATTTTATCTCGACCATTCTGGTGGCATTCGGGGCGCATTTGTCCGCCATATGGATAGTTGTCGCCAACTCCTGGCAGCAGACGCCCGCCGGGCATCATATAGTCCAATTCGGCGATGGATTTCGTGCGGAAATAGTCGATTTTTGGGCAGTGGTTTTCAATCCGTCTTTTATAGACAGAATAACGCATGTATATATGGGAGCCTGGCAGGCGGCGGCATTTTTCATCTTGAGCGTAGCCGCGTTTTATCTGCTCAAGAAAAAGCATCTGGAATTCGCCAAAGGATCGATGCGTATCGCCCTGATAATCGCCATATTTGCATCAGTGATGCAGCTTGTTACCGGCCACAGCAGTGCACAGACGGTGATGAAAACGCAACCGGCCAAACTGGCCGCTTTCGAAGGGCATTTTCCCGCCAGCGCACCGGCTGGAATGTATCTCTTCGGCTGGGTCGATGAGGAAAAAGAGGAAACAATCGGGCTTAAGATTCCCGGGTTCCTGAGTTTCATGATCGACTTCAATACCAATACGCCTGTCACCGGTTTGCAGGCCTTCGCCAAAGAGGATCGCCCGCCGGTCAATATTGTCTTTCAAAGTTATCATATCATGGTCGGAATCGGCATGCTTCTAATTCTGCTGTCGCTTCTCGGAGTGCTTGGTTGGTGGCGCGGATTCCTGTTTCGGAAGCGGTGGCTGCTCTGGGTGATGGTCTTTTCGGTCCTGCTGCCCATGATTGCGAATCAGATGGGCTGGTTCTCCGCCGAAGTCGGCCGGCAACCATGGATTGTCTATGGTTTATTGAGAACCTCCGATGCCCTGTCACAGAGTGTAGGAGCGGGCCAGGTGGTGACTTCACTGATATTATTTTCATTGATATATATACTGCTTTTCACATTATTTATTTATCTGCTTAATGAGAAGATCCAGAAAGGACCTGATGTTGAAAATGGAAGAGAAGGAGGGGCAAGGGCATGAACTTCACATTTGATCTAAATACGACCTGGTTTTTCCTGGTGGGCGTGTTGTTCACCGGTTATGCCCTGCTCGATGGATTCGATCTGGGTGTCGGCGCGCTGCACCTTCTCACAAAAACCGATAGCGAACGAAGACTGATGATCAACTCGATCGGCCCGGTCTGGGACGGCAATGAAGTCTGGCTGGTCACCGGAGGCGGGGCCCTGTTCGCCGCTTTCCCGGAAGTCTATGCGACTTCTTTTTCCGGTTTCTACATGGCCATGATTCTGCTGTTGTTCGGGCTTATTTTCAGGGCGGTGGCAATCGATTTCCGCTCGAAACAGCCATCGAAAGTGTGGCGGCAATTCTGGGATATAAGTTTTTCTGTCAGTTCCATCATTTCGGCGCTTTTGATCGGTGTTGCCCTTGGCAATATCGCCTATGGTATCCCGCTGGATGCAAACGAAGAATTTATCGGGTCGTTCTGGGGATTGTTGCATCCATATACTCTGCTGGTTGGTATCACTACTGTTTCGCTTTTTATGATGCATGGTGCCATATATGCCGTTATGAAAACAGAAGGCGAACTGCAGAGCAAATTGAGAGGCTGGGTCAACCCGACCATTATCTTCTTTATCATCTGTTATATTATGACAACGCTGGCGACCCTGCTTTATCTGCCGCACATGTCGGAAAATCTGAAAGCCTCCCCTGTTTTATTCATAGTGCCGATTCTCAATGCCCTGGCTATCGCCAACATCCCGAGAGAAATTCATCACGGCCGCGAATTCCGAGCGTTCCTGTCGTCATGTGCCTCGATGATCGCCCTGATGACGCTTTTTGGTGTCGGCATGTTTCCCAATCTTATTCTATCGAATCCCAACCCGGCTAACAGCCTGCATATTTATAATGGCGCCTCATCACCAAAGACTCTGGAAATAATGCTGATTATTGCCATAATAGGCATGCCGCTGGTAATTGCCTACACGGCCAGTATATATTACATTTTCCGCGGCAAAGTAAGATTAACGGAGACCAGTTATTGAGATTTTGAAATAATAACTCGCCATTATGGAACAGACAAATTACACATTGATTATAATTTATATTTTTATGACTATCAGTGCTAGTGCATTAATCCGGCATTCTTTATGTGGGAGGCACTGCATTCTGTAATATCAGACCTGCAAATATGTGTCAGTCTATATTATTCTCTCGTCTAATGTAAATATCCAATGCTGACTTTCCTAATTGACTACGAATTAATGTTGAACCCAGATGGCTAAAATCTAAATCAGGTAATCTACGAGAGCGATAGGATTTAATCGCCAACGGAAAAAAGAACCATATTAATGGGATATTACTTGGTATTGTGACACCATAAAGTAATACTCTATATGCAGAACTCAATAGCACAATCCGTATTGCCATAACTAATAGAATAATTCCGTTCAATATGCTGGATATCCCCAAGGCAATAATAAGATTCCTCATATTTTCAAAACCGGAATTTATAATACCCAGACCCAATAATGAAAATATCAGTAAAATTATTGAGATTATAAATGACCATTTAATGTAGCCAAAAGAACTGGGAGTAGGCAATGTGTTCAATATATTTAGCATATATAAATTGCCATTTATCTTTTTGCGATTAGATAATGCGAATGTTATAGCGTGAGTATAGAAAGATACATTAGTAATATTATTACTACACCAGGAATATTTTGGTGGGAGCGATTTAATATTTATTTTCCATATTTTTGGCACAGGGATTCTATGCATCCAATATGCGACAACTTTTTTCCGTAAGGCTGCCTCCACTAGTAATGTACACCATGATTTTGTATATTTCTTTTCATCTTGTGTCCTTTGGACTATTATATCAAAAAGTGGCTTTTGATCCATATTTCGAATAATAACCTCAGAAAACTCTCCAAAAGGGCTCAAGTTAAAGAAAATACCCAGACGAAAGGCGGCTACAGCATCATGTATAGCATAAGCATCCAAAAGTCTAATTATGCTAGAATTTTGTTTTTCAATAAGGTCTTGGAAAAACTCCTTTGATTCTATTATTTTAATTTTCTTAGGAAAGTGAATTGAGCATTGTCTTGCGTCTCGGAGCACGACATTAAACAAATTCAGTCTTTTCAGCCAATCGTCATCCCATGAATTTTCAGATACATTAATCAATGCACTTCTTTCACTATATATAAAAGCGGGCCACAATTCATGGTCATAATTCTTTGTTTCCAAGAAACTGAGTGCAGTTAGTCGGCCATCCTTGAGATTTACAATATCATTAAGGGCTTCATATCTCCTAAATCGAGGCAAAAGACCAATTGCAAATGGTAATACTTCTGCCAACCTTGATCCAAGTTGGAATTTATCGGAATCCGCAAAATTGCGATGGCTGTTTATTAAATTCTGCCAACCGTCTTTTTGGCCGAGAACAGCCTCCTTTGCGGCAAGAAACTCGCAAAATGTCAAGTGAATAAATCTTAATGTCTCGCCTGGTTTTTCTTCCGTTACCAGTCCTGTTTCTTTTGCTATTTCTCTAAATAAGTTTTCGGCGGTTTTAAGATCACAACTCATTATGTTTGAAGTTATTTCCATTGCATTGTTCCAGTTGAGGCAATTTGCGGATTGATCAGGAGTAAGCAAATGATGATATGCTAATCCGCCCAGAATTCTCTCTCTTTGTTCTTTTAATTTAGTTTTAGCAATTGTAGAGTTAATTTGTTTAAGCCTTCTCTTAATTATTAACTCATCCGTGACCTTGAGGTAAAACTCGGTTCTAGTTTCCGGCGTATCCGCATGACCTCTAATTTGATCCTCTGCCACATACATTGCCAAAACTAACGGATTACTGCACATTTCTCGTAGCGTTGGTTTATCGGTTAATTCATTGTAAATTCTTATTACATGGTCTTGTTTATCACTTTTAAATGGCCATCGAGAAAGAAATTCATAAATATCTCCCGGACTAAAAGTCTTTAAGTTTAATATTGCCGGAAAATTATCGGCAAAATCCATCTTAATTTGCTGATGAAACTGCGTTCGCATAGTCAGCACAATAACGTTTGACTCCCCAGCGTTCGACAATATATCGCGCAAACCATTGATCTCATCTTTTATTAGAACATAGTTTGATGCAGATACTTCATCCAATCCATCTAACAGAACTAATAAACCCGAGGTGGATATAAAATTATTGAAGCATTCAGCCATATTATAAACATTAGATCCAATGACCTTTTTCCTAATTTCATTATATAGCCATTTGCCCTTATGCTCCATCTGCGTATCATTTGAAGGCATTAATTGTCTTAGTTCGATCAAAATAGGTAGCCGCGATTTTGTACTTGTTGCTAGGCAAGTATCTCGCAGCAACCTCTTTACTAAGGTAGACTTGCCGGAACCAGGATCTCCAATGACACGAATGCTATTACCAACCTGTAGCATGTTCTTATGCGTATATGAATCTCTTACGCCGCCATAGTGATCCATGGCAAGAGTAACAAATGAATCATCAATGTTTAGAAAAATATCATTCCCTCCCGGCACAGGCAAGTATTTATTGTTCCCTGCAAGTTGGATTTTGCAGTATCGTCTTAAACTTAATGTTGTGGCTAGTGAATGAAATACAAATCGGCCCAGAAAATATAATAGGCCATCAATTGCGTAAATCGATATATTTTTTAGCAACCAATATACTCTACGCAATATTAATATAAATATTGGAATGACAATTATAGTTACTAATGCTGTTAGAGGATCAAATTGCCTTTGTCTAAAAAAATCCATACTTAATAATCCTTTTGTTATTTAAGGTAAAATATTCAAATAATCTGTGTTTCGAATCGACAGTGTCTATTATATCACGTTTGATTTCGCACTAATTTATATTATAAATTGAAACATTAATAATGTCAACAATATTATTATATGCTCCTATCTTTGCTCCATAGTATATTCTATGTTGGCATTATGGAAAATATATTCCATTGTAATCATATTCATTTATATAAATTAAGATATTGACTTCAATAAAATCGGGTCTTAAATTAAACGGAATGCTTTAGTATAATACAATTATTTGCAGAATGTTAATGTTATGCCTCGCCTGATAAAAAAGCTATCCAAAAGCAGGGGACTTAGGCCCGGAACCGTCGTGTTCGTCGGCGAGCAGAAGGTCGAAAAGGTTCATATCCGCGTCATCGACTATGATGAGACCAATCTCGGCGAAAAAGATGTCACTTCAGTCGAAGAATGTTTCCCTTTCAAGGATTCACCTACTGTCACCTGGATAAACATCGACGGTCTGCATGATGTCGAGGTAATCGAAAAAATCGGCAATCATTTCGAGTTGCATCCGCTCATAATGGAGGATATCGCCAACACCGGGCAGCGTCCCAAACTGGATGTCTCCGACCGATACTTCTTCATTGCCCTCAAGATGCTCTATAATGACCAGAATAACGGGGAAATGAAATCGGAACAATTCAGCCTTGTGGTGGGCAGTAATTTCGTTATTTCATTCCAGGAGCGGGTCGGTGATGTTTTTGAATCGGTGAGAGAGCGTATTCGCAGAACCGAACCCCGTGTTCGATTCATGAATCCTGACTACCTGGCCTATACCCTGATTGATGCCATTGTTGACGGATATTTCTCGGTACTGGAAATGCTCGGGGAGCGCATTGAATCAATGGAGGATGTCCTCGTCAGCAACCCGATACCGGAAAACCTGGAGACCATTCACGATCTCAAACGAGAACTTATTTACATGCGCAAGGTGGTCTGGCCGCTGAGAGAGGTAATCGGAGGATTGGAAAGGCTGGAGTCGCCGCGTATAAACAGCGGCACGCGACCCTATATAAGAGACCTGTACGAACATGCCATCCAGGTTATCGATACCGTCGAGACTTTTCGGGATTCGGTTTCGGGATTGCTGGATATATACCTGTCCAGCGTCAGCAACAGGATGAACGAGGTCATGAAAGTCCTGACGATTATAGCCACGATTTTCATACCCCTGGGATTTCTGGCCGGGGTTTACGGCATGAATTTCGACACCGGCGCCGGCCCCTTTAATATGCCGGAACTGGGATTACCTTATGGTTATTTGCTCTTTTGGGGACTGGCCCTGCTTATCGGAGGCGGTCTTTTCCTATTCTTCAAGCGCAGACACTGGATATGATGAAATATTCCACTTGACGTCAGGGTTATATTCGTTTGTATAATAGAAGGGATATTAAAACAGATTCCGGGAGTTTGCTGCTATTAAGCGTTTTCTTAAAATATCGACTTATATCAGCGCCGTAATTGTCGCGGCATTTTTACTGCTTTTTATCCTCTTGACCACGCCGCCCGGGGAGCATTTCATAAAGGGAATTCTTGAGGAGAAAATATCGGAGTCGACTGGATTACCGGCTTCAATCGAAAAGCTGGAGACCAATCTGTTTTCGCGCTTGAGACTTCATGCCCTTGCCCTCGCCAACCCCCGCCCTGATCAGGACAGCACACCACTTCTGAGCATCAAAAACATCGATTGCCATTACAGTTTGTGGCGACTCCCTTTCAATAAAATATCGGTTAAATCGATAGCGATTGATGATGTCATGCTTCGCATCCATCGTGACAGTCTCGGGAAATTCGGAATTACAGTGCTCGATTCGATTCTGGCGGCAGGTCCGACCACTGATGACACCGAGGAAACCGGTTCGTCATACGATATCGACCTGGGCGGATTCGAATTGCAGCAGCTGGCGATGGAGTATATCGATGATAGTCTGAAACTGTTTTCAATTATTGATAACTTGAATGTCAGATTCAAAAAGGCTGACAATACGAAATATGATTATTCCATGTCGGTTGACAGTATTCATGCCGTCTATGATAGTATTTCGCTTGCAGTAAAGAGGATTTCACTCGGTGGTCATTATTCTGACTATGGTGTGCAAATAAATTCCATGACATCATCAATTGAAGGGCTTATTCTGACCGGCAACGGGACGATTCCATTCGATACGACCGGAAATTATAATTTTGATTTCGCAATAACAGGAAACCCCGAATTAATTGTTGACAAAATAGCCTCAAGATTCGGTTTTGCCAATCCTTCTTTATCAGATGGCTTCAACCTGAACGGTCAGGTAAAAGGCTCAATACAATCGCCAGAAATATCAGCGAACATTTTAATTCCACCGGTGAAGATTGACAGGACGGCAATCGACGGCGGCAGCATCGCCTTCCACAGCCGGGGCGATTCGCTGAATCTCGACTCTATACGGCTTCAATTGTTCAAAGGAACTATAGATATATCAGGCGGAGTGGTTCTGGATACGATACCCGCAGTATCATTCAGTCTGAATTTCAATCATCTTGATATTCCGGCAGTCTGGAGTACCGTCTATGGCGAGCCAACATCTAATACAGGGACTGTCAGTGGTTCGGCGGAAATATCGGGAAATGGCTATGATATCGAGGATTGGGCAGTCAAATCAAATTTTCGGGCAACCGGACTCGCCTATGAGAGAACAAACCTTCCCGATATGAAAGGCATCGCCACACTCTCCGCAGGCGATGCTTCAATCAATATTGGAGATGGCAATATTGATATAGCGGCCAGCGGCCGAATTAGAGATGACAGGATATCAGGAACCTTTAAGGCCGTGGTACCTGATATTGAACCGCTGGCAGCATTATTCAACATCACCAATCTCGATGGTGCAATGTACAGCAAAGGCAGTCTCGGTGGAACGACTGCTTCACCATCGGCAATTGCAGATATATATATAAGTCGGTTGCATTACAGGAATTTTCCGCTGGATACGCTTCAGGCACACATCGAATATCATGACAGCCTCATAAATATAAAGCAAATGTATTTTGCCGGAAGAATTGACTCCATTGACGCCGCCTCTCCACCATTCGATATCGATTCGCTGACCGGTTCACTCGAATACAAAGGGACAATGACAGGCACACCGGATGCTCCAACCGGTGAAATCCGGATCAATCTTCTTAATCCCGGCTATGGTATGTATAACATTGATTCGGCAGCATTTCTGGTCAATGTCAACGCCGGCGATCTTA
>JBFMFJ010000135.1:0-8667 GCA_040752235.1 Candidatus Zixiibacteriota bacterium
GATCCCCGCTCTCGCGTAAATCCGGCCCGCGTGGCCGAGGCGACCTGCGCCCCCTGCCATGAATCGGCACGGCTTAACGAAAAATACGGGATTCCGACGGGACGACTGCAAACCTATGTGGACAGCTACCATGGTTTAAAAAGCATGGCCGGAGACCTGTCCGTGGCCAACTGCGCTTCCTGTCATGGCGCTCATAGAATCCTTCCGCACACCGATAAGACTTCATCGATATATCCCGATAATCTTCAGGAAACCTGCGGTCATTGTCACCCGGGCATATCGTCGGCGATGGCCCAGACACCGATTCACGGGACACCCGGCATCACTCAGACACCGGTCGCCAATATTGTCCGCAATATTTATATAGTCGCTATCATTCTGATAGTCGGTTTGATGGCACTCCACTGGCTGATAGACCTGAGGAAACAGATAAAAAAGGTATTCCAGAACGAGATGATCCGCAGAATGACTCTCAATGAGGTCTGGCAGCATACCTTCCTGATGATTACTTTTCTTACCCTGGTCATAACCGGTTTCGCCCTTCGCTATTCCGATGCCTGGTGGGCGGTTCTTCTCTTCGGTCATGAGGGCGGTTTTCCGCTGCGAGGCGTCATTCACAGGACGGCGGCGGTCATGTTCATAATAACGGTAATCTGGCACATTGTTTACCTGACCCGCGCCCGGGGAAGAAAATTCGTCAAGGATATTTTCCCTGTCAAGAAGGATTTCTCGGACTTCGTCGATATGAACCTGCATAATCTTGGAATAAAGAAGGAACATCCGAAATTCGGGCGGTTCAGTTATGTTGAAAAAGCCGAATACTGGGCGCTTGTCTGGGGTTCGGTGGTCATGATTTTCAGCGGATTTTTCCTCTGGTTCGACAATTTCGCGGTTCGCTGGTTCCCCAAGGGATTTCTTGATGTAGTTCTGGTCATTCACTATTACGAAGCCTGGCTGGCGACGCTGGCGATCCTGATCTGGCATTTTTATTCGACCATATTCAGTCCGAAGGTCTACCCGATGAATCCGGCCTGGGTAAACGGCAAGATGCCTGTCGGGCTTTTCGAAGAAGAACATCCCAACGACCCGGATCTCCTGAAATACAAGGGGAAGACTGAACCTGCAAAAGAGGATGTTAAAAAGGATGCTTGACAACCGCGCCCGGCATCTTTTATTTAGGGTAATTGCAGGGATTTATGATAGATAGCACTTTGAACAGAATCTTTCGGAAATCCGTCCTGGGGCTGATTACCGCGGCGATATTTCTTTTCCCCGCAACTGCCGTCATGGCGCAATCGGTTGACGATTGCATGATGTGCCATGAAGACCGCGAGCTGACCAAAATAAGAGACGGCCGTGAAGTCTCCCTGACAATCGACCTCGACAAATTCAAAAAATCGATTCATGGCGATATGGACTGCGTCGACTGCCATGGCGATTTGAGCGGCGCCGAATTCCCGCATGAGGAAAACCTGCAGCCGGTCGATTGCGGCATGTGTCACGATGACATCTCGGCTATTTACAATGCCAGCCTGCATGGGCAGGTCGCCGCCTCGGGCGGGAAACTGGCCCCCAAGTGCTGGACCTGTCACGGATCGCATGATATCGTCCCGATCGATTCCCCGGATTCGAAAGTCACCAAATTCAATATCCCTTTCGTTTGCGGCGAATGCCACAAGGAGGGCACGCCGGTAACCCGGACATATAATATTCCTCAGGACAGCATCCTGACCCATTATTCGTTCAGTATTCACGGCGAGGGGTTGTTCAAGCAGGGATTGACCGTATCGGCGGTTTGCACTGACTGTCATACGGCGCACAACGTCCTTAATCACCTCGATCCGAAATCGAGTATTCATCGCGATAATGTCCCGAAAACCTGCCAGAAATGCCACGGGCGAATCGAGCAGGTCCATAAGAAAGTCATCAGCGGTGAATTGTGGGAGAAGGAGCCCAACAAGGTTCCGGTTTGTGTCGATTGCCATGCCCCGCACCAGATCCGCCGCGTATTTTACGATGAAGGAATGGCCGACAAGCAGTGTTTGAAGTGCCACTCCAATCCGAATTTAACGGCAATGCGGGATGGTCAAAAGGTATCGATGTATGTTGACACGCTCGAGACGCATGGTTCCATGCACAGGAGCGTGACTTGCGCGCAATGCCACACCGGAGCCAGCCCGACGCATGACCGGCCCTGCGAAACGGTTATTAATAAGGTGGATTGTTCGATATGCCACACTGAAGTGGTCGAGATTTATATGACCAGCATCCATGGTAAACTGGTCGATCGCGGCGATCCGATTGCGCCGGAATGCACCGATTGCCACGGAACCCATGGCATCCTTGGCAAACGCGATCCCAAATCGAACACTTTCCCCAAAAATGTCCCGGAACTCTGCGGCGACTGCCATCGCGAGGGCGCTCAGGCGGCGCTGCGCTATACCGGCCCGATGAAGCGGGTTATAAAAACGTATGAGATGAGTATTCATGGAAAGGGTTTGATCGAAAGCGGGCTGGTGGTGACCGCCATGTGCACCGATTGTCACACGGCGCACCATACTCTTCCGGCCGCCGACACCGCATCGAGTGTTTATAAAGACAATATTCCCAAGACCTGTGCCAAGTGCCACAACGGCATTTACGAGCAATTTCAGCATAGTATACATTCACCTCTGGTAAGCGATACCGATAAAGACCTTCCCAGTTGCTATGATTGCCATGAATCGCATTCGATTTCGCGGACGGACAAAACCGATTTCCGTCTGTCGGTATTTAACCAGTGCGGCCGATGCCATGAAGATGTTACCGAAACATATTTCGACACCTTCCACGGAAAAGCCTCAAAACTGGGATTCGCCGCCGCCGCTCAATGTTATGACTGTCACGGCACGCATAATATTCTTCCGCCCGAAGAACCGCAGTCATCGCTCTCCCGGCAGAATATCGTCAACACCTGCGCCAAATGCCATCCGGGATCGCACCGGAAGTTCGCCGGCTACCTGACGCATGCCACGCACCATGATAAGCACAAATACCCGATTCTCTTTTACACTTTCTGGTTTATGTCAACACTTCTGGTGGGGACCCTGATCATCGCCGGCACGCATACCATACTCTGGCTTCCGCGTTCCTTCCAGGCCATGAAGAAGCACAAAAAACTGGAACAGAAGGTATCCGAGCGATTGATTTTCCAGCGGTTTACGCCGTATCAGCGGACACTGCATGTTATGGTCATCATCAGTTTCCTCGGCCTGGCCATAACCGGCATGACGCTGAAATTCTCATACCTGGGATGGGCCCAGTGGATATCGGAAGTGCTTGGCGGCTTCGAATCGGCGGGATATATCCATCGTATGTGCGCTGTGATAACATTCGGCTATTTCTTTGGACACATATATGACCTCATTCGCATGAAGCGCCGCGAAAGGAAGAGCTGGCGGCAGCTGCTGTTCGATGTCAATTCGATGCTCCCCAACCGGAACGACATCCGCGATGCCGTTGCCACATTTAAATGGTTCCTCGGCCGCGGTCCTCGACCCCGCTACGGGCGCTGGACTTACTGGGAAAAATTCGACTATTTCGCGGTTTTCTGGGGGGTCGCCATTATCGGCAGCACCGGCCTGATGCTCTGGTTCCCGGAATTCTTCACGCTCTTCCTGCCGGGCTGGATTATCAATGTGGCAACGATCATCCACTCCGATGAGGCATTGCTGGCGGTCGCGTTTATTTTTACCGTTCATTTCTTCAATACCCATTTCCGCCCCGACAAATTCCCCATGGATCCGGTTATATTTTCCGGGTGCATGACTATGGAGGAGCTGCGGGTGGATCGTCCGCGCGAATATGACGAGATGATCAAGGAGCGCAAACTGAAGAAATGCACCGGCCAGCCGACACCGCCGATCATGCTGAGGATTCTCAAGATTTTCGGAGCAACGGCGCTTATTTTTGGTTTGTCACTGATTCTGCTGATTATCTACGCCGAAATATTCGGCTATCGCTAAGATAAAAAATTAAAGCAACTATTGAGCGGTTCCACCGCAGACTTTTTCAGGTAATCATATTTGGAATATTCGGGATCATGATTTTCTGTAACTGTACCGAATAATAGAGGAAAAAGATCAAACATACAAGACAATAATTGTATTATATGCTTGACTTTTGCCCCGATCTTATATACATTCGGCATTATTCAGGGGGTTCAATGTCAGATATAGATAAAGGCAAAAGAGATTTTCTGGGATGGTTTCTAAAAGGCGGAATCGGCGCCCTGATGGCCGCGGTTCTTTATCCCGTATACAAGTACGTTATTCCGCCCGCCTCAGGCGAAGCCAATGTCTCCCAGATAAAGCTTCCATTTAAAATTGATGAATTGAAACAGGACGAGAAGAAATCCCGCATTTTCAAATTCGGCAGGGATCTGGGGATTATTGTTGTCACCCCCAATCAGGAGGCCAAGGCCTTTTCGGCACTGTGTACTCATCTTGACTGCACGGTACAGTATCGCAATGATCTCGGGATAATCTGGTGCGCCTGTCATAACGGTCAATACGATCTCGAGGGGCGAAATATCGGCGGCCCGCCGCCGCGCCCGCTGGAAAAATACGCCGTCCATATCGATGACACCAGCGGCGAAATATTCGTGTCGAAGGCCTAGTGAAAATGGAAAATCAAAATACCAATAGCTCGACATTCATGACACGCCTTTATTCCTGGGTTGATGAGAGGCTGAAGATCAACACCCTGGTCGAATACATGTCGAAAAAGGCGGTGCCGAGACATTCTCATTCAATATGGTATTTTTTCGGCGGAATGACGCTGTTTTTCTTCATCGTGCAGGTACTGACCGGAATTTTGCTTTTGCTTTACTATCGCCCCGGGGCCGATTCGGCCTATGAATCGGTAAAATTTATTGTGTCTGAAGTAACATTCGGGTGGCTGATACGATCGATTCACTCATGGTCGGCGAACCTGATGATCCTGGCCGCCTTTATTCATATGTTTTCGGTATTTTTCACTCACGCCTACCGCCGTCCGCGCGAAATGACCTGGATCTCCGGAGTCCTGCTTTTGGGATTGGCGATGGCTTTCGGGTTTTCGGGATACCTGCTGCCTTGGAACGAGCTTTCATTTTTCGCGACCAGAGTCGGGACCGGCATGGCCGGCGCATTGCCCTTTGTCGGGGATTTCCTGATGGAAGTCATGCGCGGCGGCGAAAATGTAACCGGCGCCACGATCGGCCGCTTTTTCGGCTTCCATGTGGCGGTTCTTCCCGGTATCTTTACCGTGCTGATTGCACTGCATCTTTTCTTTATCCAGCGGCAGGGGATGTCGGAGCCGTTGGAATGGGCCACTGACACCAAAATTACCAAGAAATATATGCCTTTTTTCCCCAATTTTATCCTGCGCGAAACGCTTGTATGGCTGGTTCTTCTCAATATATTGGCCGTACTGGCCGTGTTTTTCCCCGATGGAATCGGCGCCGTGCACTGGCCGCTGGGTGAAAAGGCCGATCCGTTTGCTCCGCCGCCGCCGGTTATCCGGCCCGAATGGTATTTTATGTTCGCGTTTCAATCGCTCAAACTTATTCCGGCCCATGTTTTGTTTATTGAGGGAGAGTTGTTCGGCATCATTATCCTTTCCATAGCGGGGCTGGCCTGGCTGGTAGCTCCCTTCCTGGCATCGCGCAAGCCGGAAGGTCAGGTAAGTCATAAACTGGTTGTTTTCGGCTGGGCGGTTGTCATATTTATCGTGGTAATGACCATCCTCGGATATATTCTGGAGTGAGCAGATGAAATTATTCTATGATAAAATAAAAAGATTTTTTGTACCATTCGCGGCAACACTCATGATTTGCTTTGTCTATGGGTATGCTCAGGCCGATAATTGTCTCGAATGTCATTCCGGCTGGGAAGATGATGAACGGGCGCCATCGGCGCTCTTCCCCACCGATGTTCACTCTCAGGCAGGTCTGGGCTGCTCCGACTGTCATGGGGGCAATCCTGATCTTGAGGATATGGATGATGTTCGCCGCAGCAAAGGGTATCGGGGAATCCCCGGACCGAAAGAGATTCCGGCTTTCTGCGCGACCTGCCACAGCGATCCTAATTACATGATAAAACATAATCCCGCCCTGGCCACCGATCAGTTCGACAAATACAAAACATCGGTGCATGGTCAGCAGCTTCTTGGGAAGGGCGATATAAAGGTGGCCAATTGTGTCTCATGTCACTCGGTTCATGACATCGCCAGCCCCCAAATGCCGACTTCGACCGTCAACGCTTTGAATATTCCGAAAACCTGTTCCAAATGCCACAGTGACGCCGCCTATATGGCGGGCTATGGTATACCGACCGATCAATTCGATGATTATGTCAAATCGGTGCACGGACATGCCCTGCTCGACAAAAAGGATCTCGGCGCTCCGGCCTGTAATGATTGTCACGGCAATCATGGCGCGACCCCGCCGGGGATAACTTCGATTTCGGCAGTGTGCGGGATGTGCCATACTCTTATTTCTGATGAATTCGCCAAATCTCCGCACAAGAAAGCCTTTGACGAAATGGGCTACCCGGAATGCGAGGGATGCCATTCCAATCATCTGGTGCTGGAACCGCAGCTTTACTGGGTCGGGATTACCGATTCTTCGCTTTGTGTCAACTGTCATTCCGCCGATGACGGCACGATTGCGCTGGCCACTGCCGATAAAATGCACAACAGCCTGCAGGCCTTATATAACGCCTATGATTCAGCGGAGACTAAAACCGATGATGCCGATACGAGAGGCATGATGGTAACCGACCAGCGTTTCACATTAAAAGAAGTGAGCCAGGCCATTATCAAGACCAGAACCGTTATCCACTCCTTCAATGCCGACGAGGTTGAAAAAACGGCTGCCCCGGGCATACAGACGGCCGACAAGGTTTATCAGGCGGCGGTGGCCAAAATCGATGAGTATTATTTCCGGCGATATGGGCTGGGAATAGCAACATTGATAATTACTCTTCTGGCTGTCATGCTTTATTTTAAGATAAGATCGATTGAAAAATAATACCGCCGCATAGAAATGTATTTCCCCGACGAAATTTATTTAATAATATTGGCATGTCTTGGTCTATATTTCGTATATTGGAAAAAGTCAGTGCCGTCGAAAAATCCGCCCGCCGGCTCGGCGCTTCGGGCTTCGGCAAAATAGAGGATAAGAAGAATGAAGATGCACAAATTCAAGTTCCCCAGGCTGGCATATAACTGGATCAGTGCCGTCGGTATTGCACTGGCGCTGGTGACCGCCTTTCTGATGACTTTCCTTTATGTGATTGGCATATTCGCCAGGGAAACTAATCCCTATCTGGGTATTTTCCTTTATATGGTTATGCCGCCGGTTTTGATTGTCGGCCTGCTTCTGATCCCGATCGGGATGCTTCGCCGCTGGCTCAAGGCACGGAAATCCGGCGAGGAATTTTACCCGGCCTGGCCGTACATCGACCTCAATCGCAAAACGCATCGCAACGCCGCAATTATTTTCGTATTCGGCACCATTCTCTTTCTGGGTATCGGTTCAGTCGGAAGCTATGAAGCGTATCATTTCACCGAGTCGGTGACATTCTGCGGGAAAACCTGTCATGAGGTTATGAAGCCGGAGCATACGGCTTACCAGAATTCGGCTCATGCGCGGGTGGCTTGCGTGGAATGCCATGTTGGTCCGGGTGCCGACTGGTTTGCCAAATCGAAGCTTTCCGGATTGTACCAGGTTTATGCCGTTCTGGCCGATGTTTATCCAAAACCGATTCCGACCCCCATCAAGAGCCTGCGTCCGGCCCGCGAAACCTGCGAGCAGTGTCACTGGCCGGGGAAATTCTTCGGAGCCCAGCAGCGTATTTTTGATCACTATATGTATGATGAAGAGAACACCCACTGGCCGATCAACATGCTGGTCAAGACCGGCGGCGGCGATCCCAAGACCGGCCAGGTTTCGGGCATTCACTGGCATACATTCATCAGCAACAAGATTGAATATATTGCACGCGATGAGCGCCGCCAGGATATCCCCTGGGTCCGGGCGACCAATCTGAAAACCGGAAAAGTGACCATATTTCAAAACAGCGAAAAACCTTTAACGCAGGCGGAAATTGATTCGGGAATCGTTCGTGTCCTGGACTGTATGGATTGCCACAATCGTCCCAGTCATGTTTATGATTCGCCGGATATGTGTATCGACCGGGCCCTTCTGATCGGACGGGTTGATAAGGACCTGCCGAATATCAAGCGGGTGGCGGTGGAGGCAATGGCGGCCGAGTACGAGGATGATGAATCGGCCATGCACGGCATTGCCAATCATATAACCGAATATTACATGCATGAGTATCCCGATGTCTATCGCGAGAATAAAGATGAGGTGGATCAGGCCGTTCTGGGAACGCAGGAGCAATTCTCTCAGAATATTTTCCCATTTATGAAGGTTCGATGGGAGGATTATCCCAATAATATCGGGCACTTCTACAGCCAGGGATGCATGCGCTGCCATGAGGGCAAACATATCAGCGATGACGGGTTATCCACGATAGTCAGGGATTGCGATGCCTGTCATATTATCATTGCTCAGGGCAGCGGCGAGAGAGCCCAGTTTTCGGGTTCGCAGGAGGGGTTGAGATTCGAGCATCCCGAAGA
>JBFMFJ010000136.1:0-8660 GCA_040752235.1 Candidatus Zixiibacteriota bacterium
CCTGCACCGAAGTGTCCGGACTTTAGCTGTGCCTTGTGCGTTGGTGCCAACTAGGCATGTCATGGCGTGATGCCGTTGCGGATCGGCTCGACCGATTTTGACGGCAGAGCGAGTAGATGAGTCAAATTGGGAAGCCGCCCTTGGGCGGCTTCCTTATTTTATGCAAATAAAAAGGCCGGCAGCCCTTCCGCCGGCCTTTTGGGTGAGGTAGGGATAAGAGGGAACTAAGAGGAATTTGTATCCTCAGGAAGCTTAAGCATTTTCGCGCCTTCGATATAATCGGCGAACTCGACTTTATCGACTCTCATGAGTTTGTGAGTTATTTCCATTATTTTCATTGCGGCTTCTTCGATATCGCTCAGCCTGGATTTCAGCATTCGGTCCTTTTCACTCAGTTGATCATCCGGCTTGGTCAGCTCGGGATATTGCCTCGGGTACAACTGGACAATACCAAGTATAGCCTGCAATGGATTATTGATTCTGTGGTTTACGGTTGTGGCTGTTGCCCTGACGACACGAAGCTTTTCATCCTCAACAATTCTATCCAGATTTGCGACCATCAGTGCCATTGATAACTCCGCCGCCAGAGCTTCGAGAAAAACATCCTCTCTGACCAGCGAGCCGATTCCCTCCTGAAGACCAATGACAGCCCCCAGGATTTTGTCCGCCTTCCTGATAGGCAAGGTAAAGCTTGTTATCGGTTGCTCCCCTCCAAAGGATACATAGGCGGATACAAGATGGCGGTCTTTCCTGAGGTTTCCAAAAAGCTCGTCTTCAAGCTCCTGAAGCAGAGTCCTGTGGCGGCTTTCTTCGGCATAGGTTACCGTCATTACGGCTTCAAAACGATCATTCCAGAGTATCATCATGGCCGCCGACAGTCCAAGAAGGCCTGAAGTCTCTTTTAAGGCGATATTGGCCATGGTGGCCGGCTCAGCCTCTGCCACAGACGATACAGCGATCTCTTTCAGGATCTCAAACTGAATATGATAGTTCTTTTCGCTCAAGTTGGAACACCTCGGAGACAAGTAAACGCAAAAGTTATGCCTTAATGATATAATAAGCCGGCCAGTCCGAAGTGAGTTTTGTAAGTCCGCGAACTGTAATCAATAATCATATAAAGGCTTATAAATATGATAAAATAACCTCTGGAACGAGGCCGGGAGAAATCCCAAAAGAGTGCAAATGGTTTCACACTAATGATAATTCTATTAACAATCTTGCTTGACATTGAATAGGCAAGGTGTTAAATTCACATTTTTCTCTTGAGTGGGGATATGATAGAAGATCATATAATTAACGACAATTGTGGCGTTTTCGGCGTTATCGGGACTCCGCGGGCGGCCGAAATGGCCTTTTTTGGTCTATATTCACTTCAACACCGGGGCCAGGAATCGGCGGGAATTGTAACGGCCGGCAACGGCGGCGTGAATATTTATAAAGGTATGGGCGAAGTCAATGATGTCTTTTCCGAAAAGAAGTATCTGGTCCGTTTAAAGGGCAAAATCGCCGTCGGGCATACCCGATATTCCACGACAGGGGCCTCTTCCCTGACCAATATCCAGCCGCTTCTGATTACGAATCGAAGCCAGAAACTGGCTGTGGCCCATAATGGAAATCTCACCAATTCATTTATCTTAAGGCAGAGACTTGAGAAAGCCGGATCCATTTTTCAGACGACTTCGGATACCGAGCTGTTCCTTCATCTGGCGGCGTTGTCCAAGAAGCGCACCTGGTTCGCACGTATATGCGAGGGTCTTACCAAGGTCGAAGGCGCCTATTCGCTGTTATTCCTGACTGAGGACTCACTTATTGCAGCGAGGGATCCGCATGGCTTTCGGCCATTGGCTCTGGGAAGGTATAACGGAAGTTATATAATCGCCTCCGAAACTTGCGCCTTCGATATAATCGGGGCAACATACATCAGAGATATAGATCCCGGCGAGGTTCTGGAAATAAAACTCAATGGTGAAATGCACTCCCGGCACCCTTTTAAAAAACGCAATCACGCTTTTTGTATATTCGAATATATTTATTTTTCCCGACCCGATTCCATCGTCTTCGGGGAAAACGTTGACAAGATTCGTCGTCGCCTGGGGCGGCAGCTGGCTCGTGAGCATCCGGCCGATGCCGACATCGTAATAGCGGTGCCCGACTCAGCCACCACCGCCACCATCGGCTACTCCGAGCAGTCGGGTATAAAGTATGAAATCGGTTTAATCAGGAACCATTATGTCGGCCGTACCTTTATTGATCCGGAGCAGAAAATTCGTGATCTTGATGTAAAGGTCAAATTCAACCCGGTCCGGGGCGTTCTTGACGGGAAGCGGGTGGTCGTGGTCGATGACTCGATTGTTCGCGGGACAACCTCCAAAAAGCTGGTCAAACTGATACGCTCCGCCGGAGCCAGGGAAATTCATCTGCGGATATCCTCTCCTCCCATAGTCTCTCCCTGTTTTTTCGGCATTGATATGCCGACCCGGGAGGAACTCATTGCGTCGTCCAAGTCGATTAAGGAAATTGAGAAATTTCTTGAGGTCGATTCACTTGGATATTTGTCGATTCCCGGAATGCTGGGCATGCCGTCACTGCCCGACAACAGCTTCTGTGTCAGCTGTTTTTCCGGCAAATATCCTTTGAAAATCGAGAGGAACCAGGACAAACTGCGTTTGGAAAAAGTCTGATCCGCCTCTATTTTCGCCGGGACATTCCGATAATCTGAAAAAAACATTCATTGACAAGACTGTGGCTATCAGTATATTATTTATGACGCCAATTACTCGCAAAAAGCCGAATACTCCAGCGGCACTCTGTATGTATGAGGATACAATATTGGAGGAAGAATGAATAAGTCTGTCTCAGCCGTTCTCGCTTTTGTCATAATTGTTTTCATCGGCCTGATGATTTCGGCTTCGGCAGTGGAAAGAAAAGGTGGAGTCTCCGATAACCTGTCTCTTATTCCCAGAAAAGCTCCGGCAAAGCCCCTCGTAACTAAAGTCTCTTCTCAGGCCGATCTGGCCCGCGTCATCGTTAAATTTCATGAAGACAGCGGCGTCAGGCTGCGCGGAGGGCGATTCGTATCACTGAAAGGGCAGACCCTCGGAGCAGCGAATGGCTTACTTCGTCCTTATTTGAACGGGCGAATAAACAGACTTTTCAGTAAATCGGAAGAGGCTTTGAGTAAGGATAAATTTATTTATGAACTGCGCTCCGGGCATGAACTGGCGGATTTGAATTTATATTATTCGCTGGATATAACCAACCCCGGTGAAGCCGAGGTAATCGTCAATCAGCTCAACAGGCTCGATATCGTCGAAATCGCCTACGCCGAGCCGCGTCCCGAACCGGCGGAAGACATCGATCCGCCCACCCCCGATTATGAAGCCATGCAGACCTATTTACTGGCCGCCCCGGCCGGAGTGGATGCCGTTTATGCCAAAACTCTTCCAAACGGCGACGGCACCGGAGTGAAAATAATCGACATAGAGAATGAATGGAATCAATCACATGAGGATCTGGATAAAGCTGACGGCGCCATCATCGGCCTCGGCGATAATCCTTACGGTGAACATGGTACGGCCGTAATCGGCGTCATGATAGGGGGCGACAATGGCTATGGCGTAACCGGAATCTGCCCGGGCGCGGATATCGGCATGGTTTCCGCATATTATTATGGTATTACCAATGCCATTCTTATCGCCGCCGATAATTTGCAGGCCGGGGATCTGATGTTAATAGAAATACACTCACCCGGGCCGCGTTATGATTTCCAGGTCCGCATGGATCAACTGGGTTACATTTGTGTGGAGTACTGGCAGGATAAATTCGATGCTCTGCAGTATGCCTGGGCCAAAGGTATCGTCGTCGTCGAAGCGGCCGGCAATGGGGCCGAAAATCTCGATGATGTCATATATGAAAACCGCTTTGATACAACCTACCGCAATTCGCACGCCATTATCGCGGGGGCCGGGGCGCCGCCGAGCGGCAACTTCGGTATCGACCGATCGCGGCTTTCTTTTTCCAATTACGGTGAAAGAGTAAATTTGCAGGGTTATGGTTATGAAGTTTTTACAACCGGTTATGGGACCTATTGGAATGGCGGCGGTGATCCGGATCAGTTCTATACAAGCACATTTTCCGGGACCTCATCGGCCTCCCCGATTGTCACCGGCTCGGTGGCCTGCCTTCAAAGTTACTATAAAAATCTTTACGGAGTTCCCTTTGATGCCGATTACGCCCGGGAAGTATTGAGCGCCACCGGTTCGCCACAGCAGGGCAATACATCCGAGCACATCGGACCGCGGCCTGATCTGGCCGCCGCGACCGCCGTTTTAACGGCGCCGCCGTCATTATATACCGCGCCGATATTTATAGACACCTCGCTTATCGAGGGAACAAGCGCCGACGTACAACTATGGATCCATAATCGCTCCGGAAGTTATGCCGTGGATTTCAGCGCGATCGCGGCAGACAGTCTGGCCAAATCCGGCATGTCCATATGGCTTGATGTCGCTCCCGGCAACGGCACGATTCCTCCCAACGATTCGTTTTCTATAACGGCATCTCTTGATGCCTCCGTTATTGAAGACCGACTCGAAATTTATAAAGGTATGATTAATATTAATTGGGGGATTTCGGGCGGCAGTCTGGATTCTATTGAATATGTTCCGGTATTTCTGACTGTACCATGCACTCCCGAAACCACGTATTCAGTAGCTTCGAGTTATAGTTCCGAGGAGACCCAGTACGACTGGATTGAAATAAAAAACATCGGTACCCTGATCCCCTCCACCGCCTATTACAATAATTATGCCGCCCAACCGCTCGATGACGGCACGGCCGGTCCCTTTACGATGCCTTTCGATTTCCCGTTTTACAGTGATGGCATGACCTATAACCGGATTTATGTCGGTGTCAACGGAGCGATATCCTTTACCGATCCTGACGTTAATATAAGCGGTTATTACAGCAGTTTTGATATTCCGGGTTCGCCATTCAGTACCCTGATATCTCCGTTCTGGAATGATCTGCTTCTCGGAACCAGCCACGGCGCGCATGGCTCCATTTACTACTATTTCTCGCCCGGGAATGACACGGCCATTGTCGAATGGTACCAGATTGGAGGATATAACGCCACCGATGACACATTAACAACCTTCCAGGTGATTCTGTCGTCTAACGGTAATATAAAATTCCAGTATTATGAGGTGGGCCATACCGGTCTTAATGCCTCGGCCTTAATTGGGCTCAGCGCGGTCGGATGCACCGCTACACCTTATCTTGACACTGGCGTGCCCACGGAAAATATGGTTTATAATTCCACCGCGGTGATGTTTCGCGTTTCTCCTGATCCGGTCGAATCCGGAGATGTCAATGGCGATAGCTACATTAACATTCTTGATGTCACGGCCCTTATCACCTACCTTTATAAGGGCGGTACTGCTCCCAATCCGCTTGATGCGGGTGATCCCAACTGCAGCGGCAATATTAATATCCTCGATGTAACTTATCTGATCACTTACCTGTACAAAGGCGGACCGGCGCCATGTTATTTCCAGCCGTAAGACAATGAAAGAAAAAATAAAAGGCCGCCATCCAGGGCGGCTTTTTTATCGAAATCTTTTTTTGACTTATTAAATGAACGGGAAGGAACAGAGCCGAGTAAATTCCAGCCAGTAGCCAGGCATCAATCCCAGAATCAATGTGCCTGCGGCGGTAATAAAGAGAGCCAGAATCAGGGCGGGCTTTATGGCGACCGGCCGAAAATCGACTTCCGCCTTACCGAAATATGAAACCACTATCACCCGCAGGTAATAATAAACCGATACAAAGCTGTTCATGACGGCAATCACTACAAGCCAGATATATCCCTGTTTGACCGCCTCGGAAAAGACGTAAAACTTGCCGAAGAAACCGGCAGTCGGCGGAAATCCCGCCAGAGCAAACATAAACAGGGCCAGGAATGCCGCCAGGAACGGGTGCGTTTTCGACAATCCCTTCATTTCATCAATCTGGGCCTTGCTGCCGGTCCGGGAATCAATCATGGTGATAATGGCAAAGCCGCCGAGATTAAAGAATGTATAAGCAGTTAGATAATAAATTGCAGATGAAACGGCGCCATCTCCCCCGGCCGTCAGGGCGACCAGGATATAGCCGGCATGGGCGATTGATGAATATGCCAGCATCCGCTTGACATTCGGCTGGAAAATGGCCAGTAGATTTCCGACTGACATTGTTACGACGGCCAGTATCCAGAAAATCGGTGTCAGATCGCTGAGAGCCGGGAAACCGTAGACAAAGATCCTCAATAGAGCCGCAAAGCCAGCCGCTTTCGGGCCGACCGAAAAGAATCCGGTCACCGGTGTCGGTGCACCCTGATAGACATCCGGGACCCACATATGGAATGGTACCGCCGCCACTTTGAATGCAAAACCGATCAATACCAGGAATGCCCCTGGAATCAGGAACAGCCTTGCCTTCATCATAATAAATTCAAAGTCCGCGATTATTCTTCGAAGATCGGTAGTTTCCGAGGCCCCGTATATCAGGGCGATACCATAGAGCAAAAAGGCACTGGCAAAGGCGCCCATCATGAAATATTTTATGGAGGATTCATTGGACTCCAGATCATGCCTGGCCAGGCCCGCCATGACATAAAGCGGGACCGACATAATTTCAAGTCCCAGGAATATCACTATTAAATCCGAACTCGAGGCCATGGTCATCATGCCCACCGTGCAGAACAGCATCAGCGGATAAAATTCAAATTTTTCTATATTGCGGGCAACCAGGTACGACCGGGCCATCAAAATAGTTATAATACCGGCCGTAATGAAAATGATATTAAACAGGACGCTGAAGTTGTCTATCATAACCATGCCGAAAAATCCCGACTGTGGATTATTCCATTGTCCGATTGTCGGAACCAGAGCAACCGCAAGGGCGGCGACCGAGAAATAAGCCAGGACGGCTTTATCACGCAGGAAATTGCCGATCACGAGGACAATCATTCCTGCAACCAGGAGAATAATTTCCGGTGCGATAATTCCAAAATTCATGGCTGCCGAGCTTATATCCATAATATCCACCTGTCAGCGCCTGTCGGCCTGATCATCACCTGTTATTTCCACTGTTGCCTGAGGCTGGGAGTTTTCATAGAACTCAATTTGCTTTTTCTCTTCAATTGCGGCCAGTCTCTCGCGGGCTTTATCCACCCTGCTGATAATATCGCTTATGGCCGGTTCCATCCGGTTAAGAAACGGCTTGGGATAAATACCGATCCAGAATATTAATATAACCAGTGGAATCAGGACCAGCTTTTCACGCGAATCCAGATCCTTGAGTTTTTCATTTTCGGGATTTTCCAGCTTGCCGAATATCACCCGCTGCAGCATCCAGAGCATGTAGCAGGCGGCCAGAATGACTCCGGATGCGGCCAGTATCGCATAGACCTTGTTGGAGGCAAATGTGCCAAGCAGAATCAGGAATTCACCCACAAAGCCATTCGTGAACGGCAGGCCGATCGATGAGAGCGCGACAATCATAAAGAATGTCGAGAATACCGGCATCGACTTCGAAAGCCCGCCAAAATCGGCGATCATTCTCGTATGCCGGCGTTCATAAATCATACCCACTATTAAGAACAGGGCGCCGGTAGATATGCCGTGATTAATCATCTGAATCACGGAGCCCTCTATCCCCTGCATGTTAAGAGCAAACATGCCCAGCATGACAAAGCCGAGATGCGAGACCGATGAAAATGCCACCAGCGATTTCACGTCGCGCTGTACCATGGCAACCAGGGCACCGTATATAATGCCGATTATTGCCAGAATCGATATAAGCGGGACAAATTGCAGAGTTGCCTCAGGGAATAATGGCAGACAAATCCTGATAAAGCCGTATGTCCCCATTTTCAGAAGGACGCCCGCCAGAATCACCGAGCCTGCCGTCGGGGCCTCGACGTGAGCGTCGGGAAGCCATGTGTGGAACGGCCAGATCGGGACCTTGATGGCGAATGCCAGCGCGAAAGCCAGGAATATATATGTCTGTGCCCCCATCGGGATGGGCATTTCATACATTTTAAGAAGATCGAAAGAATATACGCCGGTGTAGTTGTGATACATGAAAAAGAGGTATAACAAAGCGACCAGCATCAACAGCGAGCCGAACATCGTAAATAAGACGAACTTGATAGCGGCATATATTTTTCTCGGTCCGCCCCAGACACCGATAATGAAATACATCGGAATCAGCATTGCTTCCCAGAAAACATAGAACAGGAACAAATCCAGTGCAACAAAGACACCGATCATTCCTGTTTCCAGCATCAGCATGGAAATAAAATAACCCTTGACCCCGGTCTTGATGGCGTTCCAGGATGATATCATTATGATAGTCGAAAGAATAGTCGTCAGCATAATCAGGAGCAGAGAGATTCCGTCAATACCAAGATGATAATGTATGCCGAAACCGGATACCCAGGGGATATTAATCTCGAATTGCATACCCTTGGCGACCGGATCGAACATCATATACATCCAGATCGACCAGATCAGATTAATAAAGGCAATGATAAGCGATAGCGCCTTAATCGAATCATGCCGATTCTTCGGTACAAAAAGAAGCAGTAGAATACCGACAAGCGGGAAGAAAGTCACTAA
>JBFMFJ010000137.1:0-8653 GCA_040752235.1 Candidatus Zixiibacteriota bacterium
GAAATAGGTTCTGACCCGGTTGCGCAGATTCTTGGCTTTGCCGATGTAGATAATGGTACCGGAGTTGTTCCTGAAGATATAAACTCCCGGTGAAGTCGGAAGATTTTTTATCTTGATATCGAGTTTATCGTTCTTCATCCCAAATCAATACGCATGATTTCGGATACGATTATGGTAAAATCCGGCGGGCACCGATGTACCTTTTTTTCCAATATGTCTCATGCATATTCGATATAATTATTCCGGATGAATTGGAGGCGTGGATAAAATCATCAAAACCGATATAGATGCCGACATGCGAGATCGAGTTGCCCTCGGTTTTGAAGAAGACCAGGTCGCCGTATCTCAAATCATTCCTGTTTATTTTTTGTCCGGTTTTAAATTGCTTATCGGACGTCCGCGGTAATTTGGTTCGGTTGAATTTATCGAACACAAGCATGGTAAAACGGCTGCAATCGAGAATTTCTCCATTACTCCCGGATCCGTAAGGTTTCCCCAGGAAACTTTGAATTATTCGCCCCAGTTCGATCAAATCATCGGTGGTGGCGCTCATATATCCCTTTTTATTCTTATTATAAACCTGTTCGGCGGTTTGTTTTTCACCGTCACCGTCAGGCGGCCGGACCTCGCCGGTGCGAAACCGAGGATTAGGGGTGCAACCCGTAAAAACCGCAATAACCAGGATTGACAGCATCAAATATCTCATCAATTAATCCTCGGATAAATTAATCCAAATCTTTTTCTGTAATATAAACGTGTCAAGACAATCAGGACAAGTATAAAAACCAGGAAAGCCGGATAATGAATCCCGGCCACAATCACAACCAGCAGTATCGGTAGTTTGCAGGCGACAAGAATGACATTCTCTTCGGGAGCCATCAATGCAATGATGAAGAGAGTAATCGAGACTGTACTTACGATAATTATATAAAAATCAAATATCAGGAAAGCCACCAGGAGTGAACAGATCAACATAATCAATCCGATGGATATTATTCGGCGATTCGACAACTCCGCCGCCAGCGTTGTTTTCCCGGTCACAGTATCCCCTTTGCGATCGGGAATGATGGTTAATAAATACCCGGCCGCGACAATAAGCGAAAAGTAAATAATGATATAAACCAGGTGAATGTCTGCATCGAGATCACTCATTGCCACCAATGGTACTAAAACACCAAAGCCTCCGGCATTTGTCAGCAAACCGCCCAGTGGGCGATCTTTCAGCTTCAATGGCGGCGCCGAATAGGCCAGCCCAAGCAGATTAATTAAGAGCACAATGAATGCGGCGAAAATTGATGAAAAAAGAGTGATTATCACGGCAACAAGCGAAACGCTCAGAAATGCCGCGATCATCTGGTTTCTGGAAATGATTTCGTGCTGCAAAAAGCCGATTTTATTGTTTATGCGATCCGATTCATAGTCGAAAATTTGATTGATATAATATGCCCCGGCGGCAGCCAGGGTCAAACCAACCAGCGCCAGCGTATTGGCATCTTCCCATGCCTGGAAGGGATAACGCAGTCTGAAGGCCAGCAGGTAAATTGACCATACCGGCATCAGCAGCATCGGACGGGCGGCGAAAATAAAGTCGATTACTTTCACCGATAAAAACTCCTGTTTATTTATAAATGAAATTATTCAGAAATAAATATAACGCAGGCGCCGCAAAAAGAAGAGAGTCAAACCGATCCAGCACGCCCCCATGCCCCGGAATTATTGCAGATGAATCTTTGATGCCGACAGCCCTTTTCCAGCACGATTCAACCAGATCCCCAAGCTGCCCCACCAGGGAAACCAGAATCCCGGCAATCAGCAGCATCGACAGGTCGATATTCGACAGCCTCCAGAAACCGAGTATCAATGCGACAATAATTCCGCCGCTCATACCGCCGACAAATCCGGCGATAGTCTTATTGGGCGATACGGTGGGCGCCAGCTTTCTTTTGCCGAAAGCTTTCCCGACAAACATGGCCAGCGTATCCGACAACCAGAGTGTCCCGAACATGAAAAGCATCCAGTCGCCACCATTATCAGATAATTGCCGCACCATATAGACAAAAGGATACAGCAGCCCGATATATGCCACCCCCCAGGTCAAAACCGATTGTCGCCGGAATAATTCCAGGGGGGCCGTATTCTGTATTACCGATATAATTCCCAGGCAGATAAAATATCCGGTCAGAACGATCAATCCGGATGATAAAGACAGCAACATTGAAACGACCAGTATTCCGGCAGTGAACAGCAAAGTCAGCCAAAATAAAATCATGACCGGCCTGAATCCGGAACCGAACATGAACTCTCCGATACCGATCATCCCGAACAGCATCACCATTCCAAAAAGCCAATAGCCGCCAAGATAAGAAACAAGAATTATCAGTGGGCCGAAAATGACGGCGACGATAATACGAATCATCAGGTTGCTCAAACCGATCTAAACCTTTCCAAAGCGGCGTTCTCGTTTCTGGTAATCTATTATGGCCCGGAAAAGCTCTTTCCGATCAAAATCGGGCCAAAGAACACTGGTGATATAAAGTTCGGTGTAACTGGTCTGCCAGATCAGGAAATTCGAAATTCTCATCTCCCCGGAAGTCCTTATCAGCAAATCAGGGTCGGGCAGTCCCGCGGTATAAAGATAATTCGAAAATAAGGCTTCATCGATTTCATTTGGTTTGATCTGCTTAGAACTGACGGCCTTCGCGATAGCCTTGACGGCATCGATAATCTCCGACCGCCCGCCATAATTAAGAGCCAGGTTGAGAACCAGCCCGGTGTTGCTGCGGGTTTTATGCATGGCGATAGTCAGAGCCTTACGGCGGGAAATAGACAACTCATCAATACGGCCGGTGGTTATTAATTTGACATTATTTCGATTCAGCTCGTCAATTTCCCCTCTCGTGGTCCGTGTAAGGAGCCGCATCAGGGCGGTCACTTCCTCCCTTGGCCGCGACCAGTTCTCCACTGAAAAAGTGTAAAGGGTCAGGTATTTCACGCCTATTTCGGCGGCGGCGCGAACCACTTTCCTGACGGCCTCAACCCCCGCTTCATGACCCGCCGTCCGCGGCAAATCGCGTTTTTTGGCCCAGCGCCCGTTGCCGTCCATGATGATAGCGATATGCTGCGGCAGACGCTTCATATCGATCTGTTCCATGAGTATGTCTTTAGTACTGACCATATTGCCTATTATAGAATCGTGCCCGGCCGGGTGCAAGAAAATTATATTTTCTCCATCCTGTAATCAATAAACTCCAGTATTTGCCTGGTGTACTGACGCCCCAGCAGAGCGATCTTGACACTGTAAAATTCAAATGAAACCGGCCTGATAATACCGTCTATCCTTTCGAAATGATAGTCATATGACATTCTGCTTTTGCCGTCCATACCGCGGCTGTGCATGAAGATGGACAGAAGCGAAAAACTGTCCCGGTCTATATTCATAAGGCCGGATTCCACCCGCGTGCTGTCTTCAAGAGGCGATTCGAACCCAATCGCCATTCTTCCCGAGCCGGTATCGTTGGGATAAAAATAATAGTCGAATTTTTCCTTCCATGGCAAAAACGGCATAAATTCTTCAGCCGGCTTGTTTTTGTCTATCGATACCGAATCGACAACAACCATCGAATCGATTTTGCCATTGTTTATAACATACATAAACACGGCCGTATCGATTTTCTTGATATCGCCCCGATAATCGGTCTCCTGATAAATCGAGCGTAGATTGAAAGTAAACGAGGTATCCTTGCCAAACAGATAATTCTGTTGGAAAACATAGGAAGTATTATCAAGATAAAACTGCATGGTGGCGTCAAGTTCCTGGGCATTCGCTATCAACAGCGGAAATAAACATAACGCAATCATTAAAACAGCGGCTTGCATATAATATTTATTCATTTCCCCTGCCCTGTTCATACTTTTCCAGAAAATCTTTTCGAAATTGCTCGAATCGGTTCTCCATAATGGCGTTACGTATCCCCCGCATCAGATTTTGAAAGAAATATGAGGAGTGATAAGTAGCCAGAACCAGGGCGGTTATCTCGCGCTGGTTGTAAAGGTGCCTGATATAAGCCCGGCTGTACCTCCGGCAGACACGGCAATCGCAGTTGCGATCGAGCGGCCCGGAATCGTCGGCCACATCAGCATTGCGGAAAACCAATGGCCCCTCCGACGTGAAAACCATCCCGGTTCGGGCATTACGCGTCGGCAGGACGCAATCGAACATATCGATACCGTAGGAGACTGCCATCAGAATATCCTCGGGATAACCGACCCCCATCAAATAACGCGGCTTCTCGTGAGGCAAAAATTGCATGGTATATGCCAATGTGTCTTCCAATTCCGCTTTGGATTCGCCGACCGCCAGACCTCCTACCGAATAACCGGGAAAATCCAGCTCGACCAGTTGCTCCGCGGAAATCTTGCGCAGTTCTTTGTAAACCGAACCCTGGACAATTCCAAACAGAGCGATTTGTCCGCTCTCTTTGCCGTCAGCCGGCTGTTCGAAATATTTTTTCCCCCGTTTGGCCCAGTCATAGGTACGCATGACACCGGTCGTGGCCAATGACTTATCGGCCGGATACGGCACGCACTGGTCGAATGACATGATAATATCAGCCCCGATATCGAGCTGTATCTGAATTACCTTTTCCGGATAAAAATGATGCGAGGAGCCGTCATGATGCGACTTGAATACAACCCCGTCGTCGTCGATTTTGGAAAGATCCTGCATCGAAAAAACCTGAAATCCGCCCGAATCTGTCAGGGTCGGTTTGTGCCAGGCATTGAATTCAGCCAGCCCCCCCAATTCCTTTATCAACTTTTCGCCCGGTCGCAAATAGAGATGGTATGTATTGCCAAGAATAATCTCCGCGCCGCAGCTTTCGAGATCTTCGGCAGTCATCGCCTTGACAGCACCGCTGGTTCCAACGGGCATGAAAGCCGGAGTCTGAAACCGGCCATGCGGTGTGGTCACAGTGCCGCGTCGGGCGGCACCATCTCCGGTGATTAATCGGAATGAGAAGGGGCCGGATGTCATGCCTTTTATTTATCCTTTTTCCCGGCCGCTTCGCCATAACGGGAGAGCAATTTGTTCAGGCCGCCGCGATACTCCCGCGCCACCGTGCAATAAACCAGCGGTTTTAGTTTGTCGATATCAGGTCTTCCCTTGTCATCCATCAAATCCATGTCAATGTGCACCGCCACTATTTCGGCGATAAACATCTCGTGCGACCCAAGAACCATCGACTGGCGCACCTGGCACTCGAGATTGATGGGACATTCCTTAATCAGTGGCGAACCAACCACCTTTCCGGGAAGCGGCGTCAAATTCAATTCCTTGAATTTGTCATATTCGCGGCCGGAGCGGTTTCCACAAAAATCCGTTTCTTTCAGATTTCTCTCTGATGTCAGATTGACAACGAAATGGCCTGCTTTCTTAATTATCTGATGCGAATGCCGCTTGGGCGTGACTGATATCGAGAGCATCGGCGGCTCCGAATTGACAATACCGATCCAGCTGATAGTAATTATATTCGGTTTGAAACCTTCGGCCGCGCATGATACCATAGTCGCCGGAAGCGGCAACAACATCGACTGCGGCTTTAATTGAACTTTATCCATATAAATCCTCTAAAACAATAATTCCAGAGCTTTATCAAGAGTCGAGACAGTCATAATCTCAATTTTTTTACTACTTATACTTTCCGCATTGTGAGCGGGGACAATAATTTTTTTGAAACCAAGCTTGGCTGCTTCGGCTACCCGCCGGTCAACCATACTGATCGCCCGGACTTCACCCGATAATCCAACCTCACCGGCCATGACCAGATCGGAACTGACCGGGATGTCGCGCAACGATGAGACAATTGCCGCCAGGACGGCCAGATCAATAGCCGGTTCATTCAGCCGCAAGCCGCCCGCCACTGAGACAAAAACATCATTTACGCCCATCGGGATGCCAACCCGTTTTTCGAGAATGGCCAGAAGCAGGGCCAGTCTTTTGTTGTCGATACCTCCCGCCACCCGCTGCGGTGTCCCGTAAGAGGCCGATGAAACCAAAGCCTGAATTTCGACCAGAATCGGGCGGCTGCCCTCACAAGAAGCGGCCACCACTGTCCCGGAGCGCGAAACACCTTCATAATCGGAAAGAAACAGCAACGATGGATTATCCACCTGGCGCAGACCGTCAACAGCCATCTCAAAAACACCTAATTCAAAGGTTGCGCCGTAGCGGTTTTTGACAGTACGCAGAATACGATAAAGATGCCTGCTTTCACCTTCGAAATAAAGCACGGCATCGACCATGTGCTCGAGTATTTTCGGCCCCGCGACCAATCCTTCCTTGGTCACATGGCCAATCAGGAACAGGGCAAATCCTTCCCGCTTGGCAATCTCGATCAACCGGCCGGCCGACTCGCGAATCTGCCCGATAGTCCCGGGCGGCGAATCGAAAAGGCTGCTCGTTACCGTCTGAATGGAATCGACGATGACAATGTTGTATTGATTTTCCTCGAGAATCGCCATTATCTGTTGCAGGTCGGTCAGATTGGCGATGGATATAATCTTGCCGCTCACTTTCAGCCGTTCGGAGCGCTTCTTAATCTGGCCGGGTGATTCCTCACCGGTGATGTACAATATATGGCAGCCGTTATTGGAATAGGCATCAGCCGCCTGAAGAATCAGCGTCGATTTGCCTATCCCCGGCTCGCCCGCCAGAAGCACGGCGCTTCCCGGCAAGAGCGCCCCGCCGAGAACACGGTCGAACTCGCCCATGCCGGATTTGTAACCGGCCATGTTATTGTCGCCTATTTCGGCAAAGGCAAGCGGCCTTTCTGCGGTTACTTTGCCCGGCTTGCGATTTGACTTGACAATTCGCTCTTCCGCAAGACAATTCCATTCGCCGCATTCGCGGCATTGCCCCTGCCATTTGGGATGAATCGCGCCGCAGTCGGTGCAGACATATGCGGTTTTTATCTTTTTGTCCATGATTGACTAATTCATCTGGATGGGCCCGGCCGACTGCCCGTTTATAAACTGCCTGACGACTTCGTTGGAACTGTTCCTTGTTTCGTCGGGCGTACCCTCGAATTCGACCCGGCCGTTGTACAGCATGACAATCCGCTCTCCGACCTTATAGGCAGAAGTCATGTCATGCGTCACCGTGACGGAAGTCACATGCAGCTTTAGATGAAGATTAATTATGAGATCATTGATGCGGTCGGCCGTGATCGGATCAAGCCCGGTCGTCGGTTCATCATAAAGAAGAATAGCCGGACCGGTGGCAATGGCCCGCGCCAGCCCCACCCGTTTGCGCATACCGCCGGACAATTCGGCCGGATATTTTTGTTCGGTTCCGGAAAGTCCCACCAGTGATAGCTTTTCCGCAATGATGTCCTTCCGTTCATTTTCCGGCAGATGCATACATTCCTTGAGAGCCAGCCCGACATTTTCACCGACCGTCAGGGAATCAAGAAGCGCCGCCGACTGAAAAAGCATTCCGATATTCTTGCGGACTTCCGTCAGTTCGTTGAAATTCATACTGGTCACGTCGTTTCCATCGACAAATATCGAGCCCGATTCCGGCTTAATAAGGGCGTTGATATGTTTCAAAAGCACTGACTTGCCGCACCCGGACTGCCCGATAATCACTATCGATTCGTTTTTCGCCACCTCAAGCGAGACTCCCTGCAGGACATCTTTCCCATTGAAAGCCTTGTGCACATTTTCGAATCTTATACAGGCATCCATATTACTACATCCTGAACAGGACCATGGCAATCACATAATCGGAAATTAATATCATAACTGATGAAATAACAACGGCCAGAGTTGTTGAAATACCGACACCCCGGGCGCCGCCCGAGGTCTGGAAACCTTCATGGCATCCGACCAGGCCGATAATGGCGCCAAAGACAGACGCCTTCAGCATACCGCCCATCATGTCGGACAGGCTGAACGAAAATCTGACACCGTTGAGAAATGTCTCATAAGATATATGGACAAAGAAAACCGACACGACCAGAGCACCCAGTATGGCAATGAAATTCGAGAAAATCACCAGGATGGGCAGCATGATGGTGCTGGCCAGGAAACGCGGCATCACCAGATACCGCACCGGGCTTATACCCATCGATTCGAGCGCGTCGATCTGCTCGGTGACGCGCATCGTCCCCAGTTCCGCGGCAATACCGGCGCCGACGCGTCCGGCCACCACCAGCGCCGATAGCACCGGGGCCAGTTCGATAACGACTGCCTTGCCGACCGCCGAGCCAAGATAGCGCAGCGGTGCCCCGATAAATTTGAACTGATAGGCGGCCTGCCATGAGGAAACCGCGCCGACGAATATCGAAATAATCAGAATCAGCGGCACCGATTTGTTGCCTATCATGAAGCATTGATCGACAATCAGTCCGAGCGAGCGGGGAATCGATTTGAAATGATAAATGGCCTTGAAAAGAAGCATGAAGGTGCTTCCCAGGCGCGATACAAAATTGATCGCGCGGCGGCCTATTAATGGAACACTGCTATTCATCCTTAAAAGGGAGAATCGGCATCCATGTCGGGAATCGCCGGTTCGAAGGCAGCCAGATTCTCGAATCTGATAAAATCCTTTACGAAGGCAAGATTGATAACTCCGGTCGGGCCATTACGCTGCTTG
>JBFMFJ010000138.1:0-8644 GCA_040752235.1 Candidatus Zixiibacteriota bacterium
AAGAAATTTATAGCCGCCAGACAGCCTTTGTTAACGCTGCATGGTCATGTCCATGAGTCGACCCGGTTGACCGGCGAATGGCGGGATAAAATCGGCCGCACCGCGGCGCTCTCGGCGGCCCACGACGGCAAAGAACTGGCCCTGATCCGTTTTGATCCGGAAGCTCCTGAGCAGGCCACCCGGGAGCTTCTCTAATTATAATATATCGAAATCGCTTTTCAGTTTCAGCGGACGGGCGGCATCGGTCACCGCACCTATCTTGGATGCAAAACTGGTTTTCTTCTCTATATCCTCATCGGTTATTATGTGCACGTCGAGAATATTTCTGGTGCGATATCCCGTCCTCAGGTAATTGACCTCCGCCAGGCAATGGCCGCACCCCTCGAAATAGTTATTGAGCGCTTCCATTTGCTGCACCGATCCCCGGAAGTGCACCAGCAGATCGATATCGCTGGCCGGCCCGGCCGTGGCATTTTTGGTACTTCCTATCAGGTACAGACCATAAACGCCGTATTTGTCCATATCGAAATTGGCCGCCAGACATTCTATCATCTTGGTCCGCCACTGCCAGAAATCATCGCGGTGGTGATCCCGACCCTCGATTCTGATGGTCGGTGATTCGTACTGCGTCGACGGCTCCGCCATAAAACCGATCGCTTCATCGAGATCGGCATTCATAAGCACCTGCAATATCTTGCCTGATGTATTTTGGGGGACATCTATCAATCTGACGGTATCCGCCAGATGTGCATAGTCAGGCAGTACTTCCGGAAGAATATTAGTGGATTTTTTCAAAAAGCGTTCGTTGAAAATTATACCTTTGTCATCAGGATAAAGCGGCAGGTACCTGATACCGGATTCCACCAGATCCTGGAAGAAATGCGTGCCGAATGAAAGATCAGGCACATAATTTCCTTTTTTAAGAGCAACTTCCACCAGCATGGCAGTGTTGTTGATTTCCGAATAGGTGACGCTGACCCCGAGCTTGATATCCCCGCGGCTGCCCCATCGGCCCGGACCCATCAGGATGAATTGCCGTTTCGGCAAAAGCTTGTTGAGCTTCCCGACCGCCTGGCCCACCGCGAGAAGATCGTCGCGCCCCGTCAACTGGCCGTAGCTTTCAGGATCGACATAGACGATATGCGTAATGTCGGGGACACGGCCGTTGGATACATACCGCTGTGCCGTAAAGACAACCTGCTTTTCGGGAATATCCTTGGGAATCGGCGCCGGCCGGCTCTCTTCCGAATAACTCTGCGGGCGGCACTGCAACAGATAAAAATTCTGCCCGTCCGAGGCAAACTCGATATCGATCGGTGTGTTGAGTGTTTCTTCGAGTGTTTTCAGAATCAGTTCCATCTTTTTCACGAATTGCGTCCCGCCGATTAAACCCTCGAAATTGGCAATCAACTGCTCGTTGTCGAAATCGACACTCATTGCAATCGGTTTGCTGATATGTCCGTCCCGGTAGATCGAAACGATATTGTTGATCCCCGGCAGCTCGAAACCGAATTCTCTGAGAAACTCGCTGATGTCGATTGACTTGAAACTGTTCGCCTCCAGATCGATAACATCAATCTTTTTCGGAGAATAACGCACGACTTCGTCGGGATCGATATTAACCCGCAGACCGGGCTGTCCGGGAGCCAGCAGGACGGGATAATCATCGCTCAGCCTGTCGACCGCGCGCGTTCCCAGGCCCGGCACCAGCCGCACCAGGCCATCCTCGCGTTTGATTCGCGGCGACCAGCGGAATTCATTGCGGCTGAATGCGACACCGGCATAGGCCGGCAGGAAGTACTTGCCTACTTTGGAACCGACAACTTCCTGAATCATGATGCCCATCTCTTCACCGAAATCGATCAGACCCCGCTCGGCCCGATATTCGATCGGATCGGGGCTGAATGTCGAGGCATATACTTCCGCGATACCATCAAGCAGCGCCTCCAGACGATTCTGCTTGCTGCCCTGATTGGCCAGGAACAGGCTCTTGTATTTTCCCGAAAAGGCCGCCCCCATGCGGTCTTCGAGAAGACTGGAACTGCGGACAATCAGCGGATGATCGCCGAAATCATCGAGCGCCAGTGACAGTCCCTGGATTATGTCGGCCGGGAATCTGGCCCTTTTGAAAGTCTGGACGATAGCCGGGTATTCCAGTCGGACCTGGTTAATCTCTTTATATTTTTGCTCGACCACTTCCTCGAAGTCGTTGTAAGTCATAAAATGCAGGAGAACGTCGGAACTGATGTACCATGTCTTGGGTGTCTTGACATCACGAAGCAGGCTCGACTCCTTGGCTTTCTTCTTGAGAATCTGCGCCGCCAGGTACAACCCGGCGCTCTTGCCGCCGAGCTTGCCGTGACTCTCGGTGCTGAAAATGACTTTCTGCAGGAGATGATAAAAATCGCGAATACCTATGAAATTTTTGGCGACATTGATGTACTGCAGTTGATCCGACAAAAATCTTCTTATTAACGAAACCTGAATACCCCGCTTGTTGGGCGATGAGGCTTCCGGATCATCGGCGACAAGATCATAGTACTTTCGGATGGCATCGGCTACCGCCGACAGAGACAGGTTGCGATTGACAACCTGCACCAGGAAACTGAGCCGGTCTTCCTGAATCCATTTTTGCAGCAGCCTGACAATTTCATTATCACTTAGATATTTGGTGGCGACGGCAAAGGCCGCCGATGAGAAATCAACCGGGTATTCATGAGCGCTGCGCCGGCGCGGCTGGTTCCATGTCTCCGGGTCGCCGTCATCATAAGTGACTTCCTCCGGACTGAATTTCTGAATCAGTCTTTCGGCCTCCTGAATCCCGCTCCAGCACAGATAGTTCAAAATTTTCCGCGAAACACTCAGGTACAGGTTGCTGTCGGTCTGGCGGAGAAGATCCAGAATGACCTGCCATTCGCCCTGACCGGGGGATGCCGGCGTCCGCCCGGTGCTTTCAAGTTTTTCGATGACCTGTTTTAAACGCTGGTGCATCACGAAATGCCCGAGTCGTTCGGCTATGGAATGCAGAAGCCTTTGCTCTTCTTTAAGGAAAAGCCCGTCATCCGACTGAGGAATTTCCTGCATATAGTACACCGTAATGGTCCCCACGACGGTATCCTGCGTCGTAATGTCGACGCTGAAGTTCCACGCCGTATCCTCGAATTCTGATGATCTGTAAGTGTTGTTGTCGATTGTGATTTTGGCCTCGCATGGTTCGGGAAATTGAAAGCCCGAAGGAACAACATGAGCGATCTGGGTCATTATATCCCCGAATGAATCCTCCCCCTGGTTGCTCAATATCTCCTCGATCTGATAGATACAGTTCAACTCCTTGGATCTTTCCTGGAGACCCTGCGCCAGCTTATCCATGAAACTCTTTTTCTTCGTCATATCAGGATTACTCCCCTGCCCTTACGGCCGTCAACCTTTATTTGAAGCGGCTTTGTCAATGATACATGCCGAACATATTCGGCTTCATGCATTACTTTTTGCTGATCAAGCCAGCCCCAGTTGATACGGAACGGGCCGGCATGGTTTATTGCAAAATAAAAGATTTCAAATGCTGTCAGGTTATGAAAGAAATGTGCTCCCTGGCTCAACTCGACATTCATCTCCGGCGTCGCTGCCTCCACCATCACGGCTGCGCCCGATACCTGACTCCATTCCACCGGTATCCCCAGCCATGGATCGGAACTGCCCCAGCGCCCGAAGCCGATTAACAGGTAGGGCCGTTTTTCCTCGACCAGCCCCTGATTTATCTTATCCAGTTCGGCAGCCATCTGCCGTGTTTTGGCCGCATCGAATTTGTCCGGCATGACATACACGACATCGTGTATATTGACTCGCTCGCCGTTTCCGAGTGCATGATCCGATGCCGCCAGCACCTTATCCCCGCTCATCTCGGCATCACCTATGTCTATCTGAGCATCCGAGACAACCATCGGCCGCACCTGCAAAAACCCGAAACGTACTTTCTCATCCGGATGATGCTGGTATGTTACCGCAAATTCTATTTCGACCGCACTCCCGACAGCGTCCTCGCATAACTTCATTAATTTCTTGATAAGATCATTCAGCTTGACAATCTCGCCGAGCAATATCGGCGCGAATGTCACAACCCTCGGGCCGGCACTCCCCAGCCCCATAACCACGCGGTCGTCGGCGCGGCGATAGGTCGATGCGGCCAGCCGCAGCGTTCCGTCATATTCGGCTTCGGCCAGATTTCCCTGTATCAGGTACTCGGTTTCCTTGACCGGATCATACTCCGGCGGTTTGCCCATATTGACCGCCCAGAACAGACTTTGTGTCTTCTTGATTAATTCTCCCGCCGATGACACCGGCGGATTGGCGCGCGGATGCGCCGGCGAATAACTCCAGCATAAGCCGCCATCGACAATGGTTTTCCCCAGCCCGAGCGCCAGATCGACCACACCCTCCTCCGGCGCCGATCGCCCCATCGGATAAAAATTGAATGATCGCACGACACCCGAAATATCCGGATAAAAACGCTCATAATGCCTCAGGCCGACCACTTCCTGGACAATCACCGCCATTTTTTCTTCCTCGGTGGCATGTCCCGTGAAGCGGTGGTAATCCCGCGCCGATTTGAAAAATGTCGATGCATATATGAATTTGATAGCCTCGATAAATCTCTTGAACCGGGTATCGGCATCCGGCTGATTGTTAGGAATCATCTTGGTGGCATAAACACCGGCGAACGGCTCATAAAGACTGTCTTCGAGAAGACTCGATGATCTTACGGCCAGCGGCACATGCACCGATTCAATCAATGCCCTCAGATCGCCGATAATGTCCGGCGGAAGTTCCCCCCGGTTGAAAGTGTGCGCGATATAATCATCGGGCTCACCCGAAAGCGCCATCTCGTACAAATTATTGTGCTTCATAAAACGGTCAAAGAGGGTCGTGGTCAGGACCACCATCCGGGGAATCCCGACGGCGACCCCTTCAAAACCGTTTTTCCCGAAATGATCATGCAGCGCATCTTTAATAAAGGCCAGTCCCGAGGCTTTTCCGCCGATGGCGCCGGACCCGATACGACTGATGACACTGTCAGATACAAAAAACCTTCGGTCAAACTCTGGCAGACTATCGGGCGAGACTTGAATCTTTTTATATTCCATAATAACTCTCGGCCTGTTGCCGGAATCTTTCTGGCGTTTCGAGACTTTTGTATATCTAAGTATTCAGCATTAATCTTCGGATGTCAACATAAGAAACCGCCGCGACTGTAAACAGCCGCGGCGGGATTTATATAAAAACAGGTTATTTTAAGTCTTAGACCCAGCCGCGGTCGTGACAGGCCTGGGCGACACGCGCCACCGAAATCACATAAGCGGCGTCGCGCATATACAGCTTCCGTTTCCGGGCAATATCGCTCACCGCCAGGAAAGCCGAGGTCATCTTGACATCGAGTTTGCCGAGAACCTCATCCTTTTCCCAGAAGTAATTCATATTGCTCTGAACCTGCTCGAAATAACTGCAGGTAACACCGCCGGCGTTGGCAAGAAAATCGGGAATGAGGAAAATCTTCCGCGATTCGATAATCTTGTCCGCTTCCGGGGTCGTTGGGCCGTTGGCGCCTTCCGCGATGACCTTGACTTTTTTGCTCATCTTGGGAGCCGTCTCGGCCGTGATCTGGTTTTCGAGAGCCGAAGGAAACAGGATATCCACTTCCTGCTCTATCCAGGCATCGCCGGGGAGAACTTCATATCCCAGATCTCTGGCTTTGTTCTTATCGATTCCGCCGAACCGGTCGGTTATCTTCAGAAGCGCATCCAGATCGACACCGTCTTTTTTCCGGAACGAATACGAGGTCTGGTCGCCCTGATCCCAGCAGGCGACGCAAACAACTTTTCCGCCGAGCTGATTGTAAAGTCTGATAGCATACTGCGCCACATTGCCGAATCCCTGCACCGAAGCGGTCGTGTCTTCCGGCTTGATATTCAACTGCTTGAGAGCTTCGCGCAGAGTGTAAACGACACCGAACCCGGTCGCTTCGGTCCGGCCCAGCGAGCCGCCCATGCCGACCGGCTTGCCGGTGATAAAACCCGGAAATTTATTACCGTGAATGTGTTCGAATTCGTCGAGCATCCAGAGCATGTGCTGTGATGATGTCATCACATCCGGCGCCGGGACATCGGCCAGAGGGCCGACCACTTTGGCCAGTTGTCTGACCCAGCCGCGGCAGATCTGTTCCTGCTCGTTCTGGCTCAGGTTGTGCGGGTCGCAGATAACGCCCCCCTTGCCGCCGCCGAGAGGAATATCGACCACGGAGCATTTCCATGTCATCCACATCGACAGCGCCCGCACCGTATCGATCGTCTCCTGCGGGTGGAACCTGATTCCGCCCTTGCACGGGCCGCGGGAATCATTGTGCTGAACGCGGAAACCTCTGAACACTTTGTATGTGCCGTCATCCATACGGATGGGGATACTGAATGAATATTCGCGCATCGGTTCTCTCAGCAGATCGCGTGTCGGGACATCCAGTTGAAGAATATCGGCGACTTTGTCGAACTGAGCCTGAGCCATCTGAAATGCATTGAAGCCTTTAAGAGCCATTTATACACCCTCCGAGGCAAAAAGCCTCGACTGATAAAATTGATCTAGCTGTTCGCAATATGAAGCGGCAGCGCGATACAGCCGTAAATCGTTTCTATTTCCGTCCTGATCGGTAAATCGGACAATCATTATCATCTTTCCTTCAAACTGCCACTTCGTTACTTTTTTCACAAGCAGGATATGCTAAAGGTCGATTTTTGTCAAGCTGATTTTGCAAAAAAATGAACTATTTGGTTTACAATTAACCCTTTTTATTTCAAGATGTTAAAAAATCGGACATAATTATTCTGTAATATTCTTACACCGATAATCGCGGTTTAATATCAAAACCCCCCATCCAACCCATTTAATACCCTATTCCGTATGTCGGCAAGCCCGGCCTCTTTTCTCATTCCATCCTCCCTCTTTGCCATTCCCTTTTCTCTTGTCATTCCCGTTTCTTATTTGTCATTCCTCTTCCTATTTTGTCCTTCCCGCGAAAGCGGGAATCCATCTCCGATTTCCCCCCATTTTTCCCCTTGCCAATTCCCCAAAATCATCTATAATACCTAAGTGGATTACCACATCTTTGAATGACACCTCGGCACTAGTCCATGAATGATAAACGGGTAGTTCAGGAGCCTTGTCGCAGATCCTGAATGAAATGAAGGACCCGGAGCCCGAAGGGCCAAGGATTTCGTCGAAGACCCTGAATCATTGAAGGGAGCGAAGCGAGAAAGCTCCTGACAATGCTGTCTGCTTAAAATAATCGTAGGTCGGCGTTCCGAGCGCATGAGCCTCGGCGAATAAGCGAGAAACCCGACATTATGATATGAAAGCAAAGCGACAATTTAAATTGAATGATACAGAAGTCGTCGGGTTTCTCACTCGTCTTCGGACTCAATCGGAATTGAGACTCCCCCAAAAGAGTGGACACTGAATTAAGCATGGATTATATTAATCCGACCTACTAAGGCTGGAATATTATGAGTAGGAAATTTTATAATTATAGCATTGACACACTCAATCTAAATTATTATCTTCGCATAAATTTTTGCCCGTCGGCAATTTCTGTTATTAGCGTTGGCGTAAATTGACGTTGAAATGATCTATGATTTGATATTGACCAATGGCTGATCCTATATTTAAGAGGTTTATATGGCATATTATCTAAGTATTGCCGGAACCACAGAATCTGTTGCGGTTCACTTGTTTAATGACAAATGTTTTCATTTTGGATCGCTTGGATGTCAGGGAATCCATTTGCGCGAAGCAACATTGGATAATATTACAAGCTTTTTATGGAATATGGTTGTTGACTTATGCGAAAAATATAAAATTGATACTTCTGAACTTCAAAGTCAATGTGAATTAATTTCCTTCGCAGTTAGTGGCATAGATCATAGATTTGACCCCGGTTATCTACTTGGCATTTTAAGGTGTATTGGGTTTCGTAAGATCGACGATAGTTCACTTATTGTGAATGGAATAGCAGAGGCCATTTTTCGCGCAGTTTTAAAAGATGATCCAGGGGTATTGATAAGGTCCGGTGCCGGCTGCAGCGTTTTCTCGTCAAATAAAAAAGGAGATAAGATGCTAGCAACTGCCTATTCAACGCCATTTGGGGATAGGGGTTCCTTATCAAGACTTGGAAAGGATATTTTAGCCGTAATAACTGACTATATGAATGGAATTGCAACCGATGATGAAGAAAAGGTGGCTATTTCGGCTTTAAAGGCGAGGAGTTATTCAGATCCACTTCGGTTTTACGAAGATATGCAAATAAAAAGAATAGGACAAGGTCATTTTGTCGTTTTGCAGGATATTTCCCAAATGGCGCATATATTATTTGATCTTGCGCGAGATGGCAACAGATTGGCAAAGGATTTATTGGATGGTACCAGAGAACATCTTCAGGCTCTAGCAGTCCACCAAATCAAAATGCTTGGTTTAGTAGAGAAATCATTTAATGTATTGTTTCATGGTTCTCTATTTGATAAACACGGTGAGATGGCTGAAAGTATATTTGCTGGAATAAGAGCTCAATTTCCCAATGCCAATTTAAAATCAAAACCAAAACCAT
>JBFMFJ010000139.1:0-8636 GCA_040752235.1 Candidatus Zixiibacteriota bacterium
GGTGTTAAGCTCACTCCTCAGCACCCGGTATCGGTGGCTGTTCTGGAATGAAACGCAGGGAATATGACCGCATATTGCCAATCCCAGGGAGATGGACATACCATTTTCTGTAATCATCAGATCCGACGACAACAATAATTCCTGGAATTCATCCTGGGATATTACCGGCAGATTGATGTAATTGTTTTTCGAGTCTCCCGGTGTTGTCAGCAACCTGCCGTTGTTGACCGATACAATCGTAATAGGTCGCCCGCCGCGTCCCATATGGGTATCCAGTATTTCCGGGTAGAAGTGATAAAGCGGAATACCTATCTGGTTGGCCTGACGCCAGGCCCAATTCGAAACACAATGAAAAAGCAGGAAATCATCATTTCTTTCGAGAAAACGCGCGCGTATTTCCCGGCGGCGTCTGTCTGAAATCCGGAGCGGAACATCTCTGTACCTGAACGGCAGGCCTTTTCTGCCTGTAACATCGCCCGGCTCATTCATGGGGCATGGAAGCATAATCTGCATGGAGTCCGGCAAATCGGGCCATTGCTCATAATTAAAACTTATATGCGGAGGACCGAAAAATACACCCCTGGCACCTTGTCCGAAACCGGTGTGATCAAGTGTCGCGAGTATGGCATCCGTTCCCGACAATATTTCAAGCTGATTCTCTTCGTCAACAAATGCCGCTGAACCGCTTGAAAAAAACATTAAAGGGTAGTCAGCGAAAATAATTATGTCCGGTTTGTACTCTTTTATCGTCATCCGCCAGAGTTTAATATTTTGGTTAAAGTCTGTGTCGAGATCTTTCACCCTTCCGGGATATTGTTTTTCAATAAATTTTCGTGCGAATTCGGAGGCCAGAAAGAAAACGTCATCACCCGAATCGATAAGCATCTTTGCCATGTGGATGGTCGTTATGGTCTCTCCCGATCCGACCTCGACCGGTGCAACGAATAATACTTTCATAAGATGATCCCGTCCTGTTTTTCATTAATAGAACAATATCTATAACGCGGCTCTATCCGGATAGAGCAGGCAGTAATCTCTTTTTAAAAATTTATGAGCGACGCCTCGGTGCGAAAGACTCGGTCAATTATAATTGTGCCGGCCCCTTTTGTTTTGGAGGCGAATTATCTATGCCGGTCAATATTACAAAATACCCGGTTCATTCCGATGATAAAGAAACGGATATTTTCCAAATAAATATTATTAACTGGGCCTCAGCAACGCGGATGTCCACCCGGTTGTATTTGATCAATGATTGCTGGCTAAAAGTGCCCGGTTACGGTGTCGTGCGCGGTGATTCACTATGATAAATCACTTACCACACCTTTGTAGATTATCAAAATACCGGCCCGAAGTCAAGGAGAAAAATAAGATTATTTGAGTATGATTATCTCATACGTTTTTTTTACAGAAATGTGAAAAGCCATCAAAGGGCGGGCTGTCTGATTATTCCATTCACCATCCAGAATGGCAGCTACAGTCATGACTGCGAGGAGCGCCACGACTTTTTTGAAGCTAACCAATTATCGCTGGACTTTACTGTTTCTCGAGGTTTTTTAGCATCTCCCGCGCGTTGGAGTTATCCGGATTCAGTTCCAGTGACTTGTTATAATTTATAATTGCATTTTCGATGTCGCCGCTTTTCATCAATGCTTCGGCGTAGCTGTCATAGACATTGGCCGATTGCGGGAATACTTCCGCATTAAAACGAAAGATCTCGATCGCCTCGGCAAATCTCTCTTTACTCAATAAATAATATCCTATGCTGTTTATCGAAGCCTCTTCCACATAAATATCGGACCCATCACTTCGCATCTTCCTTATTTTTGCAAGCGCTGCGGCTAGTGAATCGTTCTCCATATTCTTTATTATTTCCGATGCCGGGTTTTTATGCTGCAGGAAGAACATCCGGATATGCGAATTATGCTGCGGCCTGATCCAATCATCACCATAATCCTTGTATGATTGCATTTCCTTGACGAAGGCGAAATCATTTTCGAGAGAGAACGGCTCATAAAGTTCGCCTAGGTCTTTGCCTTCGGCTTCCGCTTTTGAAACAGCACTCCATAATTCCCTGATGTAACGCAGATGAGCCAGTGCGCGGTCGCGTGAAAATGATTCGGTTAAATTCATCCCGCATAAAACAGTTTCAACGGTATGGTCACTTTCGAGGATATCCTCCAGAACCTGAATCCATCGCGGCACATCCAATCTGCTGAATTCCTGCTGGGGATATGGGGCAAGATGCTGGGAGTGCAAAATAAAACCGGGTACTATTGCCAGTCTCAATTCCGGTATTGTAATGACCGTCATACCGTCATAACCGGCCCTGCCAAACCATATCAGGTTGAGAGTAAGATCTCCCAGGCTCAGCGTTTTCCTGTCTTCATATATCTCAGTCGGAAGTACCAGCGAGAATCCCGACTCGAGTTCATCGGCCCGACTTTTGCACGTATTGATCCAGCTTTGTTCACGGGCGGCCTGCTCAGAGCCCGGTACATGGCTGACAAGCCGCTCGCGGGCGACTTTCTCTTTCCATCGCCACATCTCTATCAGATCATTTATCTCCGCCCTGACTTCATCTTCTTTCCCGCGATATTTATCCCGGAACGCCTTATGACCGACAATGTGAATATTTTGGTAGGCGGCATTTCCTCCGAACATGTCCAGCCGGTCGGTCATATCTATCAGGTAGATGAAATCATCGCGCTTCAGTGCATTGATTATTGCTGTTTTAAAACGCCGGGCGGTTATTTCCGACCAGAAGCTGTTGAGCACCACCAATCCTTTATCCGAGGCAATAACCAGCTGTTCATCGCTGTTTTCGCTGTTTCCAATCGCGAATATCTTATCTGTTATCTGCCTTGCCTGGAATTCCTGTGCACCGGCCCGTCCATAATTAAACATGCTCATCACAAAGACAGCCGCGATCGACAATATCAACCTGATTTTCATGGCAAACTCCCTTCATAAGATACATTGATACCAGTAGTTACGTGTTTTTGAATTAAAAGTTTTCGATCGCAGCCGTATGTACAAATTATTCCATATTATTGTCTATGGGTCACCGGATCTGACAGATTTTAGGCGTTCAGCAGGCATATAACTTATTGTTATTTAGTGACATGCGTGGCGAAGGAGTGACTCGCTTAAAGAAGTAAATAATCCATGCCGGTCAGTTATGGGGGCGGGGCGATCAGTTCTGCAATTGGGTATAAGCCCAACATTGTCCACAAAATATGGTGCAAGGGGCAATAAGACTTTGATGGCAAGTATCGCAAATATCATCAGTAATTCCTTTCTGCCCCAATAAACGATTTCATGGTCATTCAAAAAGGGGCAATTCCTGCCGATAACTATTATGATTTTGCTATGCACAAATTTCACTCTTTATGGGGGTATTCTAAGTATGAGCACCGGGGAATGGCATCTTTTAACAAAAATCAATTCAGGCAGAGTTAATGTCTTAAGATTCATTTTACTGCAAATAATTATGCTTGCCACCGCAATTATACCATTGCAGGCACTATGTCAGACAGCCATAGAAGAAGATGTAAATTCGGCTGATTATATGACATTCGGTTTTGAAACCGATCTCGCCTCAAGATATATCTGGCGGGGACTTACTTTCAGTCCGGGTGTGGTATCTCAAAGCTATGCCTGGATGTCAATTGCAAACCTGACCGGATCAGTATGGTCGAACTATGATTTTAAGGCCGCCGGTAATGATCCTTCGCTCAACGAACTCGATTTTTCCGTTAGCTACAGTTCCTCTATGGGTCCATTGAGTATAGAACCATCGGTCCAGGCCTACTTTTATCCCGATCAGCCGGAATATCCATCAACTGCGGAAGCCGCGATGCTATTGTCTTTCGGTCCGTCTTTATTTGAATTCTTTACTATTCATACGCTGGATATCAAGGAATACCAGGGCGCCTATTTTGGCGAGTTTGGGCTGGGCTCGAGCTGGGATGCGGGGGACAGGCTTTCGATGGAAATATCTTCCAGCCTCGGCTGGGGATCGGCCAAATTCAACGAGGTATATATCGGAGAGCATAAATCCGCTCTTGAACTTGTTTCATGTGAAGCGGGCGCGATTTGGTATTTTTCCGATTACCTGTATGTGCGGCCTCATATGATGTTGACGACGATACTCGGCCACGATCTCAGAGCGATGGTGGATAGTCCAACCAGGTTTCAGGTCGGCATGGCCCTGGGGGGAGAGTTTTAATGGCCGGTCTCAGAACAGAAACAAGATTAATTGTATTGATAGGGCTTGTTATTGGCGCCTTTCTTTGTGGCCTGCTCCTGCTGTATAACTCAGGTGAAAAGCGGACCGCCCTCCTTGTGGAAGATAAAATGAAGGAAAGGGCCGAATTCCTTGCGGAGTTTGTGGAACTGCATGCAGAACCATTAAAGACTTTTGCCTATGACTATTCATTCTGGGATGAGATGGTGGATTTTGCAGGCACCGGAGACAGCACATGGGGATATGATAACATCTTCATCAGCCTGACTACATATAAAACCGATGCCGCATGGGTCTATGGGGTAAATGGGGATTTGACTTATTGCACAGCCGTTCCCGAGGAACAAATCGCGCTGCGGGACAGCTCCCTTGAAAATATATTTGGAAAAGCTTTAAAACAGGAACCTTTCCAGCATTTCTTTATTTATGATTCTCTTGGCCTGCTCGAAATCCGAATCGCTCCAATACAGCCAAGTTCAGACAATGAGCGTGTGACAGCACCAAAGGGATTTTTCATCGTCGGAAAGATTTGGGACAGTGAATATATAGATCAACTTGAACGGACAGTACAGGCTGAAATCGCTATTGTTGACCCGACCGATGGTTTTCCTGAAATCAGCGGTTCCGAAAATCGGAATCCCGAGGATGACTTCTATTTTTCCCGGATGCTCCCCGGCCCGGATGGACAGCCGGTCGCCAAAATCGCCTGCATGGCGGAATCCCCGCTTTATTATCATCTGCAAAAGACAGATTACAGCCGCATTATCTATATTGGCATTTTCTCCTTTGGCATCATGTTGATTCTATCGATTTCATTACATATATGGGTGAGCCGGCCATTAAGGCACATTATGAACAGCCTGCTGAAAGGCGAGCAAATCTCACCGGAATACCTGAGAAATACCGGGGTCGAATTCAAGAAGATAGGCGGGCTGGTTTCTGATTTCTTCACTCAAAAAGCCGCCCTGGAGTCCGAAATCGGCGAACGAAGAATGTCCGAAGAGAGGCTAAAATCGGTCGAGAGTCGATATCGTATAGTCTCCGAGCAGACCGGACAGATGGTCTATGATTGGGATATACATGATGGAAATATTGTATGGGCCGGAGCCATCGAGAGGATCACGGGATCATTGCTGGAAGAATATCAGAAAGTTAATATAGATCAATGGGAGCAGTTGATACATCCTGATGATAGACAATCGGCTATTGAATCGCTCCAGAATGCTTCCGAGACGGACGGCAAATATATTGCCGAATACAGACTCAGGAGAAAAGACGGATCATATTGCTATATAGAGGATAATGGCGTTTTTCTGGTGGATGAGCACAATAAGGCCTATCGAATGCTGGGGACCATGAAAGACGTTACCGAGCGCCGAACGGCCGAAGAGGCGCTGAAAGACAGGGAAAACCTGCTTAAATCCACGTTGGAATCGACCGCCGATGGTATTCTGGTGGTCGATAATAACGGGCGCGCCACCCATTGGAATGCAAGATTTCAGGATTTATGGAATATCCCTTCGGGAATTCTTGAGTCCAGAGATGATGAAAAAATGCTGGACTATGTTCTCAGTCAATTGATGGATCCTGAAGCTTTCCTGGAGAAGGTCAAAGCGCTCTATCAATGCTCCGATGTCTCTTTTGATAACATTGGGTTCACTGATGGACGCGTTTATGAAAGATACTCCTGTCCGCTGATGCGGGATGGTGTTATTCTGGGCCGCGTATGGAGTTTCAGAGACATTACTCAGCGCATGAAAGCCGAACAATCAAGACTTGAGCTTCAGGACAGATTGGAACGGGCTCAGCGCATGGAATCTCTCGGGCTTCTGGCCGGCGGGGTGGCCCATGATCTGAACAATATGTTCGGCCCGGTCATTGGATATGCCGAATTACTGCTCAATCAACTGCCGCCCGACTCGCCGATCACCACGCGTGTAGCGAAAATTGCCAAATCCGCGCAGGATGCCGCGATGGTTATTCAGGATCTTCTCACTCTGGCACGTCGAGGGAGATATGAAATGCGCCCATTGGATGCCAATGCGGTGATTCGCTCTTATCTGGATTCGACCAATTTCGAGAAACTTAAAGAACGATATCCACAGGTAACCATCCAGGTTGATTTGTCTTCGTCGATTGGTTTGATAATGGGTTCGGAAATACATTTGGAAAAGGACATCATGAATCTGGTCGGCAATGCCTTTGAGGCCATGCCGACAGGCGGTATTCTGACCATTCAAACCACTCAAACATACATGGAAAAATTGCAGGCCGGATACCAGAATATCGATAATGGAGAATATGTAATATTTCGGATAAAAGATACCGGGGTAGGGATTTCACCGGATGATATTAAAAAGATCTTTGAACCATATTTTTCCAGGAAGAAAATGGGAAGCAGCGGCAGCGGCCTTGGTCTGGCAGTTGTCTATGGCATTATCAAGGATCATCACGGTTACTATGATGTCGTCTCGGAAATCGATAAGGGTACGGAGTTTATTTTGTATTTCCCGGTTTCGAAAGAGGCGGTTCTGCCTGCACGGGACTCCTCGGCTAAGAGTACCGGTGGAATAGAATCGGTGCTTGTCGTCGATGATTCTTCCGAACAAAGAGAACTGGCCGCGGAAATAATCGGCGGCCTTGGATATACCGTTCATACCGTGGAGAACGGACGCCAGGCAATAGATTTCGTTTCCCGAAAGCCCGTCGACATACTCTTGCTGGATATGATCATGGAGCCGGATTTCGACGGCCTGGATACGTACCAGGAGATACTCAAAATACACCCGGGTCAGAAGGCTCTGATCGTGAGCGGGTTTTCTTCCACCGACAGGGTGCAGGAAATGTTGAAACTGGGGGCCGGCAAATATATCAGGAAGCCCTATAATATGGATACGCTTACGCGGGCACTGCGGGAGGAGTTGGATAAGAAGCTGTCACCCGCAACGCCATGAGGGCAGATTATCATTAAAAGCAGGTCAGCAGTTTGTCAGGAGCCCTGTCGCAGACCCTGAAGAATGAAGGACGCTCCTGACAATTTCTTTTATCCTCCTGACATGAAAAAAGTCCCGAAGCAGGGCCATGATTTTTTGGTAGCGGGGGCTGGATTTGTCAGTGATTCCGAACCAGGTGACAGAAACCGCTGACCCGGCCGTGCAGAAGATTATGAATCGATTAAGCTGTCCGGACAACAGAAAGCACCATGCACCAAGGGGCAAATTGACGGTCCATTAAAATAAACCCGGCTTTTCCCGGTTTTGGCTGATTTTATCAGAAAAATCCTAGAAATAAACACAGGAATATATAAAACGATAATTATATATTCTTCAAAAGAATATACTTAAATACGGGAATTTATGTAAAAGAAATTGCCCAATCACAGTTTATTTGTTAAATTTAATTTATTCGAATCTTCAGAAATATTATTAAAACGGAGCATAAAATGACTGATCGCCCCTTTCAAAATCTTTTGCGGCTCACATCGGAATCAAAAAAGCTATTAATCTTCCTTTTTATATTTATAGTCTTAGGCGTCGCAGGAATATACTATGGCGTTACGATGCAGACTCAGATTACCTGGTTACCCCTGTTATTCCAGACTTTCGGCTCAACTTTCCTTTTGGCTTCCCTTATCGGTATCGTTTACGAACTGGGAATGCGTAAAACGACATTGAGGGAAATGGAAAAAATTGTCCGGGACAACATACCGGACGAGGAGAAAATATTGGAGCTATTCGCCACAGTAAAAAATATAGAAAACAAATCATCACTTCTGATTCGATTAAATGAATTGAATAAAGTGATTAATATATTGGGTATCCAGAATATTTATAACAATCGCTCCGGAATGGAACCATTTTTAACCGCTATTTTAAAAACAGCTTTAGATAAGCTTAAAAGTAATCAAAAAGTAATTATAGATTTATCAGGTTTTGGCCTTACGTCGTTTTTTGACCATTTAGGTTTATATTATAATCATATTCTGGCAATCGCCAATAACATTGAAAACCAGCAAGAGAACGGTACGTCGAGATTACGAGTGATTTTTCCTCATCCCGAAAGTATTGCAATTGTCGAACGAGCCAATGCTCAGGTAAGAGGACGTCCCACTGTCGGCCGCCCCCATCCATCCGAAGCAGATTCACGAGCCTATATTAAAAACATTATAATGCCTCCGGCGAAGAACGACAAAAAGCAAATAGAATCAATGATAAAAGATATTCGTCTCTATACTGACATATTCAGACTGGGCGCAGATTTTTTCAAAGACAGGACTATTTCCGAATGTAAAGAGGATACCGGTGGTATCGATGTCCGATTTACTCGACTAAATCCGGCTTATCAATATATAAGGATTGATAATTACTTATTAATTGAATCTTACCATTAC
>JBFMFJ010000140.1:0-8614 GCA_040752235.1 Candidatus Zixiibacteriota bacterium
CAGGACGGTGAGGTCGATTCCCCAGTCGTCGGCCATGAATCCATACAGTCCGGCCCAGTTTTCCCAGCTACGGCCAAGGCCGGCACTGCCGTCATCCGACAGTATGGCCAGGGTGTCGCCGTTGACAAAGTTGTCGACCGAGACGCCGATGTGGAATTCTTCACCATCGGTGAAGACAAGAGGGCCGAGCGAGGACAGGTCAACCGGGACATAGGCGAGACCGGATGTCGGGAGGGAGGCAAACGGAACAACGACACTGCCGAGCACATTGCCGGGATCGGGCAGGCCGAAGCCGTCATCACCGTATACGGTGACCATCATATCGGGAGTGCCGATATTGGCGGCCAGATATGAGCCGTAAACACCGATATAGGTTGCCAGCAGCGTACAGGTATAATCTTCCGCTGGTGTGAACCTCATACCCATTTCGATATCGCCATATTTATCCGGAATACGCCAGAAATAGGCAGCGGCGCCGCCGGAGTAGTCGATGAATTCGCAGAAGTAGGTGGGAGGAAGAAGCGTCGTCGGAGTGGCAATCTGCATAAGATCAGCCGCCGGCTTCTGGAAAGCAGGAGTAGAATGTTCAATCGCAGCCAGGTCCTGGAATCGAGGGGCGTCCTGATTAACCTTTTCAACAGGATTTAACCCTCTGTGGGGGCTATCAGAGCTAAGAACCGCGCTACTGAAGGAAAACAATAATCCTAAAGTAAGCATTGCGATTATCAGTTTTCTAAACATTTATTTCCTCCTTAAAATTAGGAAACACAATATTGTCGGCCAAAACGTCTAAATCGATCCTGCCGGCAGAGTAAACGACCGCACGACAAGCGAACACTCGTCTTTCGGATTTACCAATTGCGGTTATCGGATCAATTTTCATACTCACCTCTTGTCCAGGGATTCGTGAGCAATTTGTTTTGGTCAACAATTTCATAAACATTCCTATTTGGAGTAAGGAGTATATTAATTCTCAATCAGTTGAGCTTTTAACTCCCAGTCGTTGTGTCAAGGAGTCTTTGCTTCTGCGCTCAAATCATTTAATCAAATTACTTATTAATAGGTGTATTACCTCCTCATTACATTAAATAATTAAATGCCCTAATGATTTAATATCATCGAGTATAAGAAAAATGAGAGGCGTCTGATCCAGGGGACGGTATGGAGGGATGCCTGATTGAGTTTCCCGGTGACGACCGGTTACGGGGAAAATCGGTGCTGCCTAAGCATTCCCGCGAGGGGAATAAACCCTTTAACTACTGGACATCTGTTCTTTGAAGTAATCCTTCTTCGGTCGAAAAATTGTGGCTCTCGTTCGACCAAAAAAATATGGACATCACACTCACTGTCAAATATAGGCTGCATGGTGCATTTGTCAAGCGCAAAAATGGACTGAAAAAATATTTATTTTTTTCTGCAAGATTCGTAAGAATGGTGCACCATATCATTTTTGAAGGAAGGTCATTATTGTACGTTGGTCGTTCAATACATACATTAGTATATTCGGAATTGAACGATTAACGATCATACGAACCATATAAATCGCAGATGCTGCGACTCGCCATATACATCCATTATCAATTCGTGATTGCTTTTTTGGATAATATCTCCTAATTTGAACGCGTGATCATGAAAAAGATTTATCGCATATTCATCATAACGGCCTTTGTCCTGTTCCTGTTATTAGTGCGTTTCGTGTCGGATATCGAGCAGGATCACGCCCCGCAGGATCGCTTCAATATCGCCGGCATTATCGACGGCGACACTTTCAGACTGCGCGGGGGGGATCGTCTTCGTTTGCTCGGTATTGACTGCCCGGAGAAGGGCGAGCCGTATTATGACTCGGCGATAACCTTCGTCGAATCCATGGCTCTCGGCAAAACGGCCGAGGTGGGCTATTCCCATCGCCGGCGGGACCGTTACGGGCGATTGCTGGGATATGCCCATGTCGATGACTCGATTTTCGTGAATGCGGAAATCATCCGCAATGGGCTGGCATATGTTTATTTATTCGATGACAACCTGGCCGACAGCGGTTCAGTAGCAGCTCTGGTCATGGCACAAAATGAGGCTATTAATAACGGCCGGGGGATATGGTCGATTCCGCATACACCGGAGCCCTTTTATGTGGCCGGCAAAAGATCTCATCGCTTTCATCGGCCCGCGTGCCAATCGGCGAGTTCATATAATGCCGAGAACTGGATTCGGTTCGATACCCGTGAGGAAGCCTTTCGCCTGGGTTATTCGCCCTGCCGCAACTGTCGGCCGTAAGAGAATCACCGGAGCATTTTATGACATGGTTCGAAAAATTGACCGGTTTTCCTGAACAAAATCCCGATCAGGTGCGCCGTAACATTCAAATTGACGGTCAAACGCTTCATTCTCTTAAAAACGGAAAGCGAATGATATACGGCAGTCTGGAAATAGCCTCATTGGCCGAATTACGGCATAATACTCCGGCTGAAGTCCTCGCCGGCGGGAAAATATCCGTTCGCGAGATTGTCGCCGATGTCCGAGCTTTGCATGCCGACATATCCAATGCCGGCTCCATGTTTCAAGTCGCTTCCCAATTCAATTTGCTTGAAATGGTATCCCCGAATTTCATCCCCGAACAGGGCGTTGGCATCTATGAATATGATAATACGCAGGGGCCGGCCTGCGCTATCGCCGCCGGAGCCGGGACTATTTATCGAAATTACTTTGTGCCCGTGAATGGAAAAATCGGCCAGTCGGCAGATAATCAAATAGACTGCCTTCATGATCTTGGAAAGGCACTGGGCAATTCCAATAATAGCCTCTGGCAAATGCACAACGGTTATACTCTGGCATCAGATGATAGTGTGATCAAAATTTCAGAACGCCTGCAAAGTCTGGATGAAACCGGTCTTGATGAATTACGCGGTCTCCTCAGAGTCGGCATACAATGGAACACGCAGGTGACTCTTGATAATGCCGCCCATCTGGTCTCTCAGGCCTACTGTGCAGCGCTGCCTGTGGCATACTCCAGCAAAAATAAGAGCCTCTGGGAAGATTTCGCTCGGCTGATATTAGAGGCCTCTTATGAGGCAACATTATGCGTCGCCATATTAAATTGGCGTAGAAGTGGAAATAATAAAGTTTTCCTCACCCTACTCGGCGGCGGGGCCTTCGGTAATGAAACGAATTGGATTATTGACAGCATGAAATACGCCCTTTGTCGCTTTGAAAATTACGGACTTGATGTGAAAATCGTCAGCTTCGGGAAATCTAATAAATTTGTCCGTCATCTTGTCGAATATTTCGAAAGCAGACAGCCCGAGATCTGAAATCCCGATAGGTCACAATTATGCTCTTATGCAGGTATTGCTGCAATTATTTCTTGCCTCTTTTTGACGATCAGTTATTATAATGATATATATGAGACAATTTACGGGCATAGTTATTTTGGTTCTGACGGCGGCGATACTGGCATCCTGCTTTTCGAAAAATCATGAGATATACACCGGACCGCCGCCGCGCGAGGGACCGCTGGTGGACAATGATCCCGGCGGCTATCGTCTTTCCAAACTACCCGACACCTTATATGTTGAATTCAATATTTCCGGGGATCAACCCTGCCCGGTCAAAGTTACTTTGCACAATCTGGGCACCCGGCTGGTCAGGAGAATAATTGACTCCGCTTATGCTCCCGGAAGCTATAAGATTGTCTGGGATAAGCTTGATTCCAACGGGGTCCGTATCCGGCCCGCTCTGTATTATTATCAGTACAGTATCTGCGACAGCGTTTATACGCAGCGTCTTGATTTCCGCTATCACTGGGAATAGTTCTGCATAAATTGTACTATTGAACGACCGTCATTCCCAAAATCATTCCGGGGCGTTTCGTTTTTGTTTCATTCTGCAACGTGTTGCATTATAGGCGGTTGGGTTCAAATTGTGCAAAAATTGATATTCAAGAATATGGGAGAAAGCCGATAACATTAGGGAAATGATCCGGATATCAGGGGGCAGGTGAGAAAGGTTAAGATTCATCAAAGGAGACAACATGCCGAGCATACTGGTGATTGATGATAAAGAGTCGATGCGGACAATGTTATCCAATGTCCTCACCGAAGAAGGCTATCAGGTTGATGCGGCCTCGGGCGGCAAGGAAGGGCTCGATCTGGCGCGTGTCAAAGGGTATGATTTAGCCATCACCGATATGAAGATGCCTGATGTCGATGGGCTGGAAGTACTGAATGGCTTAAAAAGCATGGATAATGATATGTCGGTCATTATCATGACCGCCTACGGCACGGTCGAAACGGCCGTGGCGGCCATGAAGAACGGCGCCTATGATTTTATCACCAAGCCGTTCGACCCCGACCACTTGACCGTTATTATAGAGCGCGCCCTTGAAAACCGCCGTCTCCTCGCCGAAAATTCCCTGCTTCGAGAGGAACTGGCTCAGACGCTCGGTTTCAGCGAGATCATCGGTCAGAATGAAAAAATGAAAGAAGTCTCGCGGTTGATTCAGAAAGTAGCCGGATCGGATACCTCGGTTCTTCTCCAGGGAGAGTCCGGCACCGGTAAAGAACTTTTCGCCCGAGCCATTCATAATCTGTCTCCGCGCCGCGACAAACCGTATGTGGCGATCAACTGCGCGGCGATCCCCAGAGAACTTCTGGAGAATGAATTATTCGGTTCCGAGAAAGGCGCCTATACCAGCTCGGTGGCGCGCAAGATGGGCAAATTCGAAATAGCCGATAATGGCACGATTTTCCTCGATGAAATAGGCGATATGGATATCTCGCTGCAGGCGAAACTGCTGCGCGTGCTCCAGCAAAAATGCTTCGAACGGCTGGGCGGCAACAAGTCGATCAGTGTCGATGTCCGGGTCATTGCCGCGACCAATATGGACCTGACCGAAATGATAAAGAGAAAACATTTTCGTGAGGATTTATATTATCGTCTGTCGGTATTTCCTATTACGATTCCGCCGCTTCGCGAGCGCGCCGATGACATCAAACCGCTTTCTGATTATTTCATAAATAAATATTGCCTTGAAATGAAGAAGCCGGCCAAGTCGTTATCTCGGGAGGCTCTGGCACTGATGGAGAAATATCACTGGCCGGGCAATGTGCGCGAGCTTGAGAATACGGTGGAAAGATCGATAATCCTCGCCGAAGGCAAGAAAATTCTTCCGGAGCACATGGCCATCAGGCTTCCCAGCACCAGTGAAATAAGACTTCGCGAGGGGGCCGGGTTGAAGGAAATCGGAGCGCATGCCCAGATGCAGGCCGAGAAAGCGGCCATCATCAGGATTCTTAAACAGGTGCGGGGCAATAAGCGCAAATGCGCGGAAGTCCTCAAGATCGACTATACGACTCTGTTCGATAAACTGAAAAAATATGATATCGACACCGGTCAGATTTAGTTATCTCATGGCCTCACTTGCTGAGTTTATATAGAAGAAAAAGCCGTCCCGATCGGACGGCTTTTTTATCGAATATGATATTTTGAAATATTCTGCGGCCTTAAAGTCCCACCAGGTCTTTCAGCGCGCGCACTTCGGTATGGCTGATAAACCGCCACCGCCCGCGGCGGAGACTGTCGACCCGAAGACCGGCGAATTCTATCCGGCGCAGGCTGATCACCGGATGCCCGACCGCCTTCATCAATTGTTTTATTTCGCGTTTATGCCCCTCATAAAGGGTGATTTCGATTTTCGACGATTTTATCCCGGTACTCAGATTTCGGGCGATACCATGGCCGGTGTGACCGTCCTCGAGTAAGATCCCCGCTTCAATCTTCCTGGCATCATCCACGGTGAAAGTACCTTCCACAATAGCGTGATAAATGCGTTTGATTTGATACTTGGGGTGCGCCAGACGGTAAGCCAGATCACCGTCGTTGGTCAGGAGAAGAGCGCCCTCGGTATCGAAATCAAGGCGGCCGACAGGATATACCCGGGCCGGGACTTTCTTGGTAAAATAGGCGACGGTTTTGCGGCCGAATTGATCCGACAGGGAGGTCAGGACATTCTGGGGTTTATTCAGCAGGACATAATATTTGCTTTTAACCGGGCTGGTGACAATTCCATCGACCTTAATAACATCGGTTTCCTCGTCGATGACCGTACCGGGGTGCTCGATGACTTTATCATTGACGGTAATTCGTTTATCGGCGATAAGCTTCTCGGCCCCCCTCCTTGAAGTCACACCACAGACCGAAAGATATTTGTTGATCCTGATCAAAGTCGGCCTTTCCAATCTCCGGGTTGGCTAGACCATGTGAATCCGTTCACGCCGATAACACATAGTGATTAAAAATTCTGTTCCTCAACGGACTCAACCTCGTCCGATAAGGCATCATCACCGTCATCGAAATCATCATCTTCCGGCGAAGACTCTTCTTCGGCAAGGTCCACCGTTTCTTCCGGAATTTCGACCGCCGGCACCGGAATCACATCCAACATGCCATCCGGCTCTAGGAGATCATTATCATCATCACCATTTAAATCCGATAGAGGCAAAGTGTTGTCATCCGGTTCGAGCGGAAGGGTCGGCTGGGCATCATAATCCTTCGCCGCAAGTAATTCCTCTATCTCTTCCATTCGCGGCAGATCATTCAGCGTGTTGAGATTAAAAAATTTGAGGAATTCATCGGTCGTTTTATAGAGGAGCGGTCTTCCAACGGTGTCGGCCCGACCGGCAAGGGTTACGAGCTTTCTTTGCAGCAGGGTATGTATGACCGAGTCGGAAGCGACCCCGCGAATCATCTCTATGTCGGTTTTTGTCACCGGCTGCCGGTAGGCGATAATGGCGATAGTCTCCAGAGCCGAGCGTGTCAGACGAACATTTCGTCGCTGAGCGAGAAGCTCCTCAACATAGCGGGCATAACTTTCGATAATATATACCTGGTATCCGCCGGCGATTTTCCTGATCCGATAGGCATGGTCATTCTGGGCATATTTCTTATTCAGTCTCTCCACAGCTTCATCGATATCACCGTTGTTGATGTCTTCAAGAACCTCGGCGATTTTCCGGGCCGGAAGCGGTTCCGGCGAGGAAAATATCAGTGATTCAATTATCGGAATACTGCTTTCGTATTCAAGCATTTTGTTCTCCAGCGGGAAATGTCTCTTTGATACTTGTTATTAATTCAATATCGGGGCGCGGGTCATCAAACTTTTCGGCCCGATAAACCCTGATTTCGGAAAACGGCAGCGACTGCCGCACTGATATTCTTTTCAGCTTGACCAGTTCCAGGATAGCCAGGAAGGTCAGGATGGCGATAAGCTTTCGGGGGACATCGGCGAACAACTCCATAAATGTCGCTGATTCTCTATCCGACAGCAGTTCGATAATCCTCGTGACCCTGTCACCAACCGTGGTCTCTTCGGGATTTATTTCATATGTCCGTTCGCTGCTGATGCGGTCGAGAACCTCCTTGAATGCGGTCAGCATGTCGAATAGCGTAGTAGTATTAAGCAAAACCACATTTTCTTTCTTGCCGTTGCCATTGTCGATTGGAGGCGGAATATAAAGCCTCTCCTCGAGAATTCTCTTCTCACGCAGAATTTCGCTGGCCTCCTTGAATTTCTTGTATTCCAGGAGCGCCGCCACCAGTTCCTCGCGGGGATCGGGTTCATCGCCTTCGCTTTCATCGCGGGGGAGAAGCAGCCGAGCCTTGATTCTGATCAGAGTCGCGGCCATCAAAATATATTCTCCTGCCACTTCGAGATTGAGGATCTGCATCACTTCCAGGTAATGCATATACTGCTGTGTGATGCGGGCGATGGGGATATCGTATATGTCGATCTCATCTTTTTTTATCAGATACAGCAGCAGATCAAGCGGCCCATGGAAGACTTCCAGATCAACTGCATAATTGTCTTTAGGTGTATTTATCATTTGTAATAATCCATTTTCATTGCGGAGCGGACTCTGGCCATCACCGCCGTAGCTCTTTCTCTGGCTCGGTCACCGCCGTTTTTCAGCACATCCCAGACATAATCTTTATTTTGCTCAATAACAAGTCTTTTTTCGCGAATCGTGGCCAGCGTTTTGTTCAGATTTTCAGCCAGCATCTTCTTGCAGTCGACGCACCCCAGCTGGCCACTCCGGCAGGGCGGCGCGATTTCATTCTCGGGATTATGTGAATAGACCTTATGCAGGGCGTAAATGGGGCAGATTTCGGGCCGCCCGGGATCGCCTTTACGAAGTTTTTCGGGGTCGGTGAAATACTTTTTCAGCTTAGCCGTGGTCTCCTCGGCGGACTCATTGAGCATGATGGCGTTGCCGTATGATTTGGACATTTTACGCCCGTCGGAACCGGGCACAACCGGAATTTCGGTAAATAATGCCTGCGGCACCACCAGAGTCTCGCCATAGGTTGCATTGAATCGCTGGGCCAGATCGGCGGCCAGCCAGATATGTTTTTCCTGGTCCTTACCGACCGGTACGAATTCGGCGTCATAAATGCAAATATCGGCCGCCTGTAAGACGGGATAGCCGAGAAAACCATAGCTGTCAAGCCCGATTTCTTCCTTCTTCTCGGTGTAGGTGGGCAGTCGGGTCAGGGTAGGAACAGTTATCATCATCGAGAAAAGCAGGTGCAGTTCGGCATGTTCTTTAACATCCGACTGGATAAA